>NZ_JBONDW010000012.1:0-197387 GCF_054919535.1 Mycobacterium venezuelense | reverse complement strand
CGCTCCGGACGGCCGGTGCCGTACTGCAGGCGCAGCTCCAGGGCTCCGGTGCTCAGGTAGTGCTCGAGGTACCGGCGTGCGCTCACGCGTGAGATCCCGACCAGTTCGGCGCACTCGGCCGCGGACACCTCACCCGTGGCGCGCACCGCATCCATGACGAGCCGGCCGGTCTCGACGCCAAGCCCTTTCGGCAAAGGCGCTGTCGCGCTTGAGCTTCCACCGAACAGCGCGTCGATCATGGACTGACTCGCGCCGCCTTCGGCGGCCAGCGCATCGGCGCGGGCCGCGAACGCCGCAAGCTTGGCGCGCAGTTGATCGAATTCGAACGGCTTGATCAGATAGTCGGCGGCGCCGCCATCGAGTGCGCCTCGCACGGTGTCGAGTTCGCGGGCCGCGGTGATCATGATGACGCCGACGAGGTCGCCTTCGGCGCGCAGTCGCTGCAGGACCTCCAGCCCGGTCATGTCGGGCAGGTAGACGTCGAGCAGGATCAGATCGGGTCGTAATTCGGCGGCCGCCGTCAAGGCTTCCTGGCCGTTGCGTGCCACGCCGACGGCGCGGAAACCGTCGACGCGTTCGACGAATCGGCGATGAATCTCGGCGACCATGAAATCGTCGTCAACGACAAGTACGTCACGCATGCACGGCCCGCTTGGTGTCTTCGGGCAACCGGACCACGAAAGATGCTCCGCCGTCGGGCCCGTCGGTGACCTCTACCGTGCCGCCATGCTGGGCGGTGACCAGCCGCACCAGGGCAAGGCCGATGCCGCGCCCGCCGGGCACCTCCGTCTTCGAGGTCACGCCGCGGGCGAAGATCAACTCCCGAAGATGTTCTGGCACACCGGGTCCGGAATCCGATACGGCGAGCAGCAAGCCGGCCGCGTCGTCGATCCGTACGCACACCTGCGCGGGTGTCGAGCCCACCGACACATCGACGGCATTGTCGATCAGATTGCCCAGCAACGTGATCACATCGGTGGCGAGCGCGGGATCGAGCGCGGCGAGGTGGCTGTCCTCGGCGAGGCTGAGCGCCACGCCGCTCTCGGCGGCAAGGGATGTCTTGGCGATCAGCAGGGCGGCCACCGCCGGGTCCGAAATACGTTGGGTAACAGCCTCGTTGATTTCGGCGCGGCGGCGTGTGAGGGTTCCGACCAGATCCCGTACCGCGTCGTACTCCTCGAGTTGAACCAATCCGGAGATGGTGTGGAGCTGGTTCGCGAATTCGTGGGTCTGGGCCCGCAATGTGTCGGTGACACTGCGGTGCGAGGACAATTGCGCCTGCAGGGCAGCGAGTTCGGTGCTGTCGCGCATGGTGGTCACCGTACCGATGCGCTGCCCCTGGCTGCTGGCTGCGCGCCGGTTGAGCGCCAGCACCCGGGTCCGCGTCGCGATGATGACGTCGTGTTCGTCGGCGCGGTTGTCTTCGGCGGCCAGCAGGAAATCGACCACTGCGGGTTCCAGGCCGACCTCGTCGACACGGCGACCGACCGTGTCGGCGCTGATGCCCAGTAGATCGGACGCACTGTCGTTGAGGACGGTGATGACGCCGTCGGTGTTGACCGCCACCACACCCTCACGAATGCTGTGCAACAACGCTTCCCGGTGATCGGCGAGGCTCGCGATCTCGGCTATGTCCAATCCGCGCGTGTGGCGCTTGATCCGCCGCGACAACAGCCACGAGGTGAGCAGGCCGAGCGCGGCGCCGATTCCGAGGTAGATCAGCAACCGCTCCCCGGCGCCGCTGATCAGCTCCCACACCGACGGATAGCGTTCGCTCACCGAGACGATCGCCAGCAGCTGCCCGGTGGCCGACAGTATCGGCACCTGACCGACCAGACTGTGCACGCCCTCGATATCGCTGTCGCCGAACCATGCCCGCCCCTCATCGGCTCGGCTCGGGCCGAGGTCGACCCGCTGCCCGATGCGGCTCGGATCCGACGATGCCCGCACGGTGCCCTGCGGATCGGTGATCTCGGCGAGGTCGGCCCCGGACAGTGCCACGGCCCGGTCCACCTCCGGCGCGAGAATCTGGGCGGCGAACGGATCGCTGTGGCGGTCCCGCACAATCGGGGTCGACGCGACGTTCTCGGCGACGGCGATCATGCGCTGCCCGCGGACATCGCGAAACTCGCGGGTTGATTGCGCCACGGATACCGCGGCCACCGCCACCAGCACGACCGCCACCACCAGCAGCTGGAACACCAGGAATCGGCCCGCCAAGGTCCGGTCCCTCGGCAAGCCCCACAGTCTCGGCTGCGGTGAACTCAATGACCAATACTTCCTTTGCGTTCGAATCGGTGACCTGAGTCACTCATTGGGTTCAGTATTGCTGAGCATCACATATGAGTGATTGGGGACTGCTGTGACGTTTCGACGATTGTGCGCCGCGCTGATGGTCGCGTTGGTCGCGGCCATGCTCGCGACGGCTTGCGGGGTCACTCGCGGTGACGAGTCCCGCGGCCTGCACCGGTTGCGCATGATGGTGCCGAACAGCCCGGGCGGCGGCTATGACCTCACCGCGCGCACCGCGGTCAAGATCATGGAGGACACCGACATCACCGGGCGCATCGAGGTCTTCAACGTCATCGGTGCCGGTGGCACGGTCGCGATGGCCCGCCTCATGAACGAAAAAGGCAACGACGACCTCATGATGATGATGGGGCTCGGCGTGGTGGGCGCGGTCTACACGAACGGATCGTCGGCACGGGCGTCCGATGCGACTGCGTTGGCCAAGATGGTCGAGGAGCAGGAAGGCATCCTCGTGCCGGGTGACTCACCGTTCCGCACGATCGATGATCTGGTCGCGGCGTGGAAGGCCGATCCGGCCAAGGTCACGATCGGCGGCGGATCCTCGCCGGGCGGGCCCGATCACCTGTTCCCGATGGAAACCGCACGCGCGGTCGGCGTGGACCCGCGCACCGTCAACTACATCACCTATGACGGCGGCGGCGACCTCTTGACCGCACTGCTCGGCAAGAAGATATCGGCAGGCACCACGGGGCTCGGTGAGTTCGTCGACCAGATCGAGGCCGGCCAGGTGCGCGTGCTCGCGGTCTCCGGCAAGGAGCGGGTGGAAGGCATCGACGCGCCGACGCTCACGGAGGCCGGCATTGACCTCACGTTCACGAACTGGCGCGGAATCCTCGCTCCGCCAGGCATATCCGGTGACGCCAAACAGGCCATGGTGCAGGCACTGACCGATCTGCACGACACCCAGGAGTGGAAGGACGCGCTGGTCAAGAACGGCTGGAGCGACGCCTTCACGACCGGGTCGGAATTCGAGCAGTTCCTACGGGATCAGGACAACCGCGTCTCGACGACGCTGACGGAATTGGGGTTGCTGTGAAAGTCGACAAGGCCCAGTATCTCGTCTGTCTCGTCCTCGTCGTGGTCGGCGGGTTCCTGATATTCGACGCGCTGACGCTGGCGGAGGGGTTCGCGAAGGTCGATCCGGTCGGGCCGAAACTGTTTCCGCTCGTCATCGGGATAGTGCTCATCGCGCTGGCGGTGGTGTTGGCGGTCGCGATCCCGCGCGGTTCGGTCGGTGAGGCCGACGCGGGCGAGGACGTCGACCCGAACTCGCCAGGGGATTGGCGCACGGTCGGATTGCTCGTCGGCCTGTTCGTGTTGGTGATCGTGCTCGTCGATCCGCTCGGGTGGGCGATCACCGGCACGCTGCTGTTCGCCGGGGCCGCAACGATTCTCGGCAACCGTCACTATGTCCGCAACATCGCCATCGGGGCGGTGCTTTCGGTCGCGAGCTTCTACGCGTTCTACTCCGGGCTCGGAATTCCGCTGCCCGCAGGCATTCTGGACGGGATTCTGTAAATGGAGAACTTCGACTGGCTTCTGCAGGGGTTCGCCGAGGCGGCGACTCCGATGAACCTGCTGTACGCGGTGATCGGTGTACTGCTGGGCACCGCGGTGGGTGTGCTGCCGGGCATCGGCCCGGCGATGACGGTGGCGCTGCTGCTGCCCGTCACCTACAACGTCAGCCCCAGTGCGGCGTTCATCATGTTCGCCGGCATCTTCTACGGCGGTATGTACGGCGGATCCACGACGTCGATCCTGCTGAACACGCCGGGCGAATCGTCGTCGGTGATCACCGCGATCGAGGGCAACAAGATGGCGAAGGCCGGGCGTGCCGCACAAGCCCTGGCGACCGCGGCCATCGGATCCTTCGTGGCCGGTGCGATCGGCACGGCACTGCTTGCCGCGTTCGCGCCGCCGATCTCGCGGTTCGCGGTGACGCTCGGCGCCCCGTCGTACCTGGCCATCATGTTGTTCGCGTTGGTCGCGGTCACGGCCGTGCTCGGCGCGTCGAAGCTGCGCGGCGCGATCTCACTGTTCCTCGGCCTGGCGATCGGCGTCGTCGGCATCGATTTCCTGACCGGTCAACCCCGCGCGACATTCGGTCTGCCCCAGTTGTCGGACGGCATCGACATCGTGGTGATCGCCGTCGCGATCTTCGCGCTCGGCGAAGCCCTGTGGGTGGCCGCCCACCTGCGGCGCCGCCCCGCCGACGTGGTCCCGGTGGGCCGGCCGTGGATGAGCCGCCAGGATTTCGCGCGGTCATGGAAGCCGTGGCTGCGCGGGACCGCATACGGATTCCCGTTCGGTGCGCTACCGGCGGGCGGTGCCGAACTGCCGACGTTCCTGTCCTACATCACCGAGAAGCGGCTGTCGAAGCACAAGGAGGAGTTCGGCAAGGGCGCGATCGAGGGCGTGGCAGGCCCGGAGGCGGCCAACAACGCCTCGGCCGCAGGCACTCTCGTGCCCATGCTGTCGCTGGGCCTGCCCACCAACGCGACGGCGGCGGTGATGCTGACCGCATTCGTATCCTACGGAATTCAGCCCGGTCCAACGCTTTTCGAGAAAGAGCCGCTGCTCATCTGGACGTTGATCGCGAGCCTGTTCATCGGCAACTTCCTGCTGTTGGTGCTCAACCTGCCGTTGGCGCCGCTGTGGGCCAAACTCCTTCGCACACCGCGGCCTTACCTGTACGCCGGAATCCTGTTCTTCGCGACCCTTGGCGCGCTCGCGGTCAACGTGCAAGCGCTGGACCTGGCCCTGTTGCTGGTCTTCGGGCTGCTGGGATTGATGATGCGCCGATTCGGACTGCCGGTGCTGCCGCTCATCATCGGTGTCATCCTCGGTCCGCGCATCGAACGGCAACTGCGCCAGAGCCTGCAGCTCGGCGGCGGTGACTGGACAAGCCTGTTCACCGAACCCGTGGCGATCGTGACCTATGTGCTCATGGCGATCCTGCTGCTGATGCCGCTGGTGCTCAAACTGATGCATCGCAGCGAGGAGACCCTGCTGATCGTCGAGGACGACGCGGATCAACAGCAGAAAGCGCAGGCTCAGCAATGATCGTCATCGGCTACAGCGCAGACCCGTTCGGCCGTGCCGCGATCGAGCACGGCATCGCAGAAGCCAAGCTGCGCAACACCGATCTGCTCGTGATCAACGCGACCGCGGGCGACGCGTATGTCGATTCCCGGTTCGCCCGCTCGGGTGAGGTCCACGATGTCGAGGAGCATCTGCGGGCGAGCGGCGTGGCCTTCGAACTGCGCCAGCCGGTCGGCGTCGACGCGGCCGAGGAGCTACTCAATGCGATGGACAGTCCGGATGCCGATCTGCTCGTGATCGGTATCCGGCACCGCAGCCCGGTGGGCAAGTTGCTGCTCGGCAGCGTGTCGCAGCGCCTGCTGCTGGAGTGCCTCAAGCCCGTGCTGGCGGTCAAGCCGAAGGGGTACTGAGACAAGCCACCGGCGTCACGGCTGCACAAGGTCCATCTCGGCTGGGCTCGATCCGGTGATGGGCTGGGAGATGAAGCTCTTGGTAGTCAACGGACCACCGAATTGCTGTAGCAGTCCGCCGCCGTCGTTGCGCCCGAGGTCGACCGCCTCAAATCCAAGATCCGAGATCAACTGGGCTACTGCGCTATTCGCTTCCGGATGGTTTCCTGACACGAACAGCACACGTCGGCCACCACGCCCGTCGCCGGGATCGCGCGCAAGCACTTTTGCCCAGGTGTGGCCGAAAGCCTTGACCACTCGGCCACCTTGGGCCCACTCGGCGACAAGGTCAGAAGACGCCTGGCCGTCGAGGTCGGCGGGAGAGAAGTCGCGGTAGTCGATGGCGTTCGTGGCGTCGACGATGATGCGGCCCTGCCAGTCCGGAACCGACCCGACCAGGTCTTGTACCGCCTCGAACGGGACGGCAAGAATGACGATGTCGGCTCGCAGTGCGTCCATGACGTCGGACGGGATGACGTGAGGTCCGATGGCCTCGGCGGTGCCGCGGACCGCATCGATGCCGCGTGACGCGGCCAGCGCGACGTCGGTGCCGGTGCGGTTGAAATGTCCCGCAACGGCTGAACCGATATTTCCCGCTCCGATGATGGCGTAACGCATGATGTGCTCCTTCAGCTGTCCACGACGAGTGGTATGTCACCGAACTGCCTCAGACAGCTGGGTATTCCCACACGGTGCCGTTCAGAGCGTGAGCCGGATAGCCCCGTCCACGGCTGTGACGGGGTAGCTGCGCACCGACAGTTCACCCGCGGCTTCGATTCCGCTGCACATGTCGAACGTCGCGCCGTGCAGCGGGCACACCACGACGGTGTCGTCGGCCAACCCGTCGGCCAGTGGACCGCCCTTGTGCGGGCACACCGCATCGATCGCGCGCAGCGATCCGTCGCGCAACCGGAACACCGCGATCTGGGTGCCGTCGACGGCAAAGGTGCGTCCCTCGCCGACGGGGATCTGATCGACCGGCCCGAGGTCACTCATCGGTGCTCGATTCTCTTCGCGCAAGCGCTCATCGGACCGGAACCTGGGGGAGCGGCAGAAGCGGCAACGACGTCCGAAACTGACCATTCGTCGCAGGCTCGCGGCCATCGAGCCACGGATCCTGGTACGCATCGATGGATTTCTGCATGCGGGCGTCCAAGCCCTCGGCGATTGCCTCGTCGAACACCACGGCCCGGATGTGCTCGATCCCGAGGCGGGGCACCCACTTGTACGTGCGTTCAAGCCAGTTCGCGCTTTCGCGGTAGTACTGCAGGAACCGGCCGGTGAGCGAGATGACGGTGTCGGGATCGTCGACCGTGGCCAGCAGGTCACCTTTGCGGATGTGGGCGCCGGCCGCGCCGCCCACATAGATCTCCCACCGGCCGTCGCCCACCGCGACCACGCCGAGGTCTTTGCACAGCGCCTCGGCGCAGTTACGCGGGCAACCGGTGACCGCGAGCTTCATCTTGGCCGGACTGGCGAGGCCCTGGTATCGCTCCTCGATGGCAATGCCAAGCGCCGTCGAATCGCCGAGGCCGTATCGGCAGAAGTCGCTGCCCACACAGGTTTTGACGGTGCGGAAGCTCTTGCCGTATGCATAGCCCGACGGCATGTCGAGATCGGCCCACACCGCGGGCAGGTCCTCCTTGCGCACCCCGAGCAGGTCGATACGTTGCCCGCCGGTCAGCTTGATCATCGGCACGTCGTACTTCTCGGCGACATCGGCGATCTTGCGCAGCTGCGCGACGTCGGTCACGCCGCCCTTCATCTGTGGCACCACCGAGAACGTGCCGTCGCGCTGAATGTTGGCGTGTACCCGGTCGTTGATGAACCTGGCATCGAGTTCGTCGACGAACTCGTCGGCCCACATCATCTCCAGCAGTGAGGAAAGCGCCATCTTCGAATTCGCATCCTCTTTGCCGTCCGGTGCGAGCGCGGCGAACACCGATGATACCGAGTGCAATTCGAGTTCGCGGATGTGGCGCATCAGCGTCGCCTTGTCGTACGGGATAGCAGGTACGTACCAGAAGGCCGACGGATCCTCGGTGACGGCACCGCCCGCGGCCCACTCGACGATCTGGCCCACCAACTCCTTGCACGAGCCACAGCCCTTGCCCGCCTTGGTTTTCGCCATCACACCGGTCACCGATGTCTCGCCCGACTCTACGCAGGAAACCAGCGTCCCCTTGGAGACCCCGTTGCAGTTGCACACCTGGGCGTCATCGGACAGTTCGGCGACTCCGACGGAAACATCGGGCGTGCCGATGTCGAACATGAGCGAAACCCGTTCCTCGGGCAGCGGCAGACCGCTGTCGAAGGCCTGGGTCAGAAAGGACACCTTCGAAACGTCCCCGACCAGCGTGGCGCCCACGAGCTTGCCGTCGCGGATGACGATCGTCTTGTAGACGCCGTGCTTCGGCTCGGAGTACTGGACGAATTCGTCGTCGGGAAGCTCGGGTGCTTTGAGTCCCATCGCGGCGACGTCGACGCCCGCGACCTTGAGCTTGGTCGCGGTGCGCGAACCCCGGTACACCGCAGCGGTATCGGTTCCGGTGATGTGATCGGCCAGCACGCTTGCCTGCTCCCACAGCGGCGCCACCAACCCGTACACCTGCCCACGGTGCTGGGCACATTCGCCGACCACATAGACGTGCTCGTCGTCGACCGAGCGCATGTGGTCGTCGACGACGATCGCGCGTTCGACCGTCAGGCCGGCCCGCTGCGCCAGACCCACATTGGGCCGGATGCCGGTGGCGATCACCAACATGTCGCAATCGATCGAACTGCCGTCGGAGAACACGATGCCCGACAGCCGCCCGTACTCGTCGGTACGAACCTCGGTCGTGCGTTTGTCGGTGTGCACCGTGATTCCGATGTGCTCAACCGATCGGCGCAGGATCGCGCCCGCGGAATCGTCGAGCTGGGCGTTCATCAGCGTCGGGCCGGCATGGACGACCTCGACGGCCAGCCCACGGTTCTGCAGGCCTCGAGCGGCTTCCAGCCCCAGCAGGCCGCCACCGATCACGACGGCCTTCGTGCGGTTCACGGCTTCGGAGATCATGCCCATGCAGTCGTCGAGGGTGCGGAACCCGAATACGCCGTCGGTGAGCGTCTTGTCGTCGGCCCATAGCCCGGCCATCGGCGGGAAGAACGAGCGGCTACCGGTCGCCAGGATCAGGTCGTCGTACCGGATGGTCGACCCGTCGTCGGCATGTACGAGCCGGGCGAACGTGTCGATGCGCACCACCCGGACCCCGGCGCGCAGGTCGATGGCGTTGTCGTCGTACCAGTCCGTCGGGTTGAGGTAGATCTCGTGTGAATCATCGCTTCCCGCAAGAACATTGGACAGCAGGATGCGGTTGTAGTTGCCGTAGGGCTCGTCGCCGAACACCGTGATGTCGAACGTCGCACCGCCACCCCGCGCCAGGATCTCCTCGATCGCGCGCACCCCTGCCATGCCGTTGCCGACGACGACAAGCCGGCGCTTCACGGGATCTCCACCAATCCGAGGTCGATGACCACACTGCCAGAACAGGCCGCAGGGGCGGCGATGAACAACTCCAGCACGGTGTCGCCGAGCAGATCCTCGACCACCCGCAGTGCCACGTGGGTGGCGCCCTTGGCCGCGATCGGGAAGTATCGCATCGGCGTGCCGTCGCGGTACAGCACCACCGTCACCATTTCGTCGGTGGAGTTGCCACCACGGAAATACACCGGCTGCGTGACGGCGCCCGCCGGAACCACGTACCGCAGCGACTCGTCGATCAGGACGGGTTTGTCGAGGCCGTTGCCCTCGAATTCGAAGGCACCTTGCAAGAAACGTGGGTTGCTGCCATCGCTCATGCTTCTGTGAAGTTAGGGGCAGTTTGTTTCGGCACAGTTTCGGCGAGGATTCGCTGGTGGGTCGGTCTTGGACTGACTGTGACCGGGATCGCAGTGCGCTGAGCTGGGAAAACGATGCTCACCGCCGACCGTGACGGGTGGTGAGGATCAGTTTTCCTGCCGATAACGCTTTCGGAAAAAACTCGGAACACCCGCCGCCCACCATGAGGGCATGGCAGACGGCGCGACCTTGGCTGCAACCCGGCGGACGGCGTGTTCGTACTGCGGTGTCGGCTGCGGCATCGAGGTGAGCACCCGTGTCGACGACGGCCGTACGGTCATCGCCCGCGTCGCCGGTGACAAGTTGCACCCGGCCAACTTCGGCAGGTTGTGCACCAAGGGTGCCACCCATGCCGAGATGATGGCCGCCGACGACGACCGGTTGAAGTCGGCGCTACTGCGGCCCACCCGTGACGACGAACTGACGCCAACGCCGGTCGATGACGCGGTCGCGGAGGCGGGGCGGCGGCTGCGGGCGATCATCGACGAACACGGTGCCGACGCCGTCGCGCTGTATGTGTCCGGCCAGATGTCGATCGAGGCTCAGTACCTGGCTACCAAGCTCGCCAAGGGTTTCCTGCGGACCGTGCACATCGAGTCCAACTCGCGGTTGTGCATGGCCAGTGCGGGCACCGGATTCAAGCAATCGCTCGGCGCGGACGGCCCACCGGGCTCCTACACCGACTTCGACTGCTCCGACCTGTTCTTCGTCATCGGCTCGAACATGGCCGACTGTCACCCGATCTTGTTCCTGCGCATGGCCGATCGGCTCAAATCCGGCGCCAAGCTGATCGTCGTCGACCCGCGGCGGACCACGACCGCCGAGAAGGCCGACCTCTTCCTGCAGATCAAGCCGGGCACCGACCTTGCGCTGCTCAACGGCCTGCTGCACATCCTGGTCGAAAACGGCGACATCGACCAAGAATTCATCGCCGAACACACCACCGGCTGGGACACCATGCCGCAGTTCCTCGCCGACTACCCGCCGGCCCGGGTCGCCGAGATCACCGGCATACCCGAAGACGACATCCGCACCGCCGCGGCGATGATCGCCGAAGCGGGGGAGTGGATGACGTGCTGGACCATGGGGCTCAACCAGAGCACGCACGGAACCTGGAACACGAACGCCATCTGCAACTTGCACCTTGCCACGGGAGCCATTTGTCGACCGGGAAGTGGGCCGATGTCGCTGACCGGCCAGCCGAACGCCATGGGCGGACGCGAAATGGGCTACATGGGGCCGGGTTTGCCGGGGCAACGCGCGGTCCTCTCGGCCGACGATCGGGCCTTCGCCGAAACGCAATGGGGTCTGGAACCGGGCACGATCCGGTCGGAGGTAGGGCCGGGCACGGTGGGCATGTTCGAGCAGATGGCCGCGGGCGATATCAAAGCCTGCTGGATCATCTGTACCAATCCCGTTGCCAGCGTGGCGAACCGGAAGACCGTCATCAACGGGCTCGAAGCCGCCGAACTCGTCGTCGTCCAGGACGCGTACCGCGCGACGGCCACCAATCACTACGCCGACATCGTGCTGCCCGCCGCGCTGTGGGCCGAATCCGAGGGCGTCATGGTCAATTCCGAGCGGAACCTGACGCTGTTGTCTCCGTCGCTGCCGCCGGTCGGCCAGGCCCGGCCGGATTGGCAACTCATCTGCCAGGTCGCCGCACACCTGGGTTTCGGTGAGCATTTCGACTACGGCTGCGCCGAAGAGATCTTCGAAGAGATCCGGCGCTTCGCCAATCCGAAGACCGGATACGACCTGCGCGGCGCCAGTTACGAGCGGCTGCGCCGGACACCGTTGCAGTGGCCGTGTCCGCCGGTCGATGCGCCCGGCGGCGACGCCGACCGCCATCCGGTCCGCTACCTCAACGACGGGGTGAGCCAGGAGCTGTTCGTCGACGAGGCCGGACATCGGCCCCGCCTGGCGTTCCCGACGCCGTCACGACGGGCGATGTTCCACGCCCGGCCGCACATGGACGCCGCCGAGCTTCCCGATGACGACTATCCGATGGTGCTCAACACCGGTCGGCTGCAACATCAATGGCACACGATGACCAAGACCGGCAAGGTCGCCGGGCTCAACAAGCTCAATCCCGCGCCGTTCATCGAGATTCACCCGGTCGATGCGCTTGAACTCGAGATATTCGCCGGCCAGCCTGTCGAGGTGGCCTCGCGCCGAGGTCGGGCGGTGTTGCCCGCGGTGCTGTCCGACCGCGTCCGGCCCGGCAATTGCTTTGCGCCGTTTCACTGGAACGACGAACACGGCGAGTACCTCACGGTCAACGCTGTCACCAACGATGCGGTGGACTCCGACTCGCTGCAGCCGGAATTCAAGGTCTGCGCGGTCAGCCTGCGCCCGGCGCGATCGGTCGGCGGTTCCGGTTACGCGCACCCGGTTGCCGCCGAGCTCGGTGTGACCACTGACCTCAAGCCTGGCCTGACCGAGGCCGAGAAGACTTATCTGGCCGGGTTCTTCACCGGGCTGCCGGACGATCCGGCAGGCGTTCCGGTGCTTCCGGGTTCCGCGCCCGTCAGTCCAAGGGTGCGGTTGTGGGTGGACGGGGTGCTGGCGGGCCGGTATTCGCGCACCAGCGTCGCCGAGCGGCCGGTGCTGACGGGTCCACTGGTGTTGTGGGCATCGCAGACCGGCAACGCCGAGGAGTTCGCCGCGAAACTCGCGACCCGGCTCGACGGAGCCACGCTGGTGAACATGGATGACCTCACGCTGGGGGAGCTGGCCGCGGCCCGCGATGTACTCGTCGTCACGAGCACGTTCGGAGACGGCGGACCGCCCGACAACGGCGCCGATTTCTGGAGCCGGCTCGAAGCGTCCGACGCACCCGAACTGCACGGCATGCGTTATGCCGTGCTCGGAATCGGGGACCGCGCCTATGACAACTTCTGCGGTCACGCCAAATCGTTGGATCGCCGGCTCGCCGATCTGGGCGCCACCAAGCTGCTCGACCGCGCCGAATGCGAGGCCTACGACGACGAGCCCATGCATCAGTGGGCCGATACCGTCACCGAACTGCTGACCGGTGAGCCCACCGAGCCACACAGCAGGCCGAGAGGCGGTGGCCGTACCGTCATCCGCGCCGAACCGGACGAATTCACAAGGGCCAAACCGATTCTCGCGATACTCAGCCGCAACGCGGTGCTCACGGCGCCGGGATCGGCGAAAGAAGTGCGGCATTTCGGTTTCGACATATCCGACTACGACGTCAGCTATGCGGCCGGCGACTCGCTCGGGGTGTACGCCACCAATGACCCGGCCGTGGTGGACGCGTGGCTCGCGGCGACCGCGCTGAACGGGGACGCCGTCGTCGAGGTTGACGGCACCGAGCAGTCCCTGCGGGATGCACTCATCTCGTCCTACGACATCTGCCGCGTGACACCGAATCTGCTGCGGTTCGTTGCCGATTCGTGCACCGACCGATCGGCGAAAGTGCTGCGCGGATCCGGTGAGCGGCTGAAGGAGTGGCTGCGCAACCGCAACGCTCTCGACGTCGTGACCGAGTTCGGCGTGCACGCCGACCCCGAGCAGTGGCAAGAGGTGCTGGTGCGGCTGACACCGCGCAACTACTCGATATCGTCGAGCCCGCTCGTGAGCCCGCACGAGGTGCAGTTAACCGTGTCGGTCGTGCGCTACCCCGGTGCGCACGGCGGCGTGCGTGGTGGAGTGTGCTCGACGTTCCTCGCCGACCGTGCCGCTGCCGCACCGGTGTTCCTTCAGCGGTCGCCACATTTCCGGCCTCCCGAGGATGCCGCCACACCCATGATCATGGTGGGTCCCGGCACCGGGATCGCCCCGTTCCGGGGATTTCTGCAGGAACGCCGCGCGTTGGGCCACACCGGTCGAAACTGGCTGTTCTTCGGTGACCAGCACCGCAGCGAGAACTTCTACTATCGCGACGATCTGGAGGGCATGGTCCACGACGGTTTCCTGAGCCGGCTGGATCTGGCGTTCTCGCGCGATCAAGCCAAACGGGTCTACGTCCAGCACAAGATGCTCGACTATGGCGCCGACGTGTGGCGGTGGCTCGACGACGGCGCGCACTTCTACGTGTGCGGTGACGCCGCCCGCATGGCCAAGGACGTCGACGCCGCCCTCACTACGATCATCCGCACGCACGGCGGCATGTCGGAGGAACGCGCGCGCGACTACAAACGCGAACTCGTCGCCGAGAAGCGTTACGTCCGCGACGTGTACTGACGCTACTGGTTGCTGGTGTTGCTCCCGTTGTTACCCAAGTCGTTCCACACGATCTTGGCGAGCTCATCGCGCTCGGCGACACCGAGTTTGATGCCTGCCCGGTAGATGTGGCCTTCCACGGTGCGCACCGACACCGTCAGCCGCTCGGCGATCTCGCGATTCGACAGTCCCTGAGCCACCAGGCCCGCCACTTCACGCTCGCGCGACGTGACCGGCAGGGGGCGCGCCGCCGAGCGGATGGCCGGAGTGGCCGCACCGCCACACTTGGATGCCAGTTGCAGTGCGTGAGCCGCGGACTCGGTGCTGCGCCTGCGCTGACCGGCCTTGTCGTGCAGGGGGACGGCCTGCGCGGCCGCGTCGGCAGCCGACAGCAGCAGGCCCGCCTGCTCGAAGGCCGTCGACACCTCGTCGAGTTCCTTCGGGTCGGCCGCGGCCACGGCCGCCGCGTGCCGGGCGTAGAGGGCCGTCAGCGGGCCGTCCACGCGGTCGACCAAACCCTGCAGCCGACGGACCACCGTGCGGTCGCCGAATCGGGCAGCGTGGTGCAGGGCCTCGGCTTCGACCGCGTACTGGCCCGCTGAACGCGCGGCATCGGCGGCCGCCCGCGACAGGTCGATCGCCGAACGGTGCCCGCCCTTGGCGGCGGCGACACACGCCTTGGCGAGTATGCGCTGCGGCTCGTGCAGTGCCATGAAGGCGCCCGAGTGTTCCTTGGCGTCCTCCAACACCCGTTCCGCTTCGGCCGGATTGCCCACCGCCGCGTATGCCCGGGCCAGCAGCAGCCGGCCGGGCAGCTGCCACGGCAGCGAATTCTCGGCGTTGAGCGCGGCCAGTGCCTGTTCGATCGCCGAGATCGCGTCCTGGAACCTGCCGCTGTGGGTGGCGGCCGCGCCGGCCATGATCTTGGCGATGGCCCAGCCGGCGAACTGCCCGGCAGAGGAGAACTCGGCGTATTCGGCGGCGCGGCGCTCGGCCAGCTCCAGCTGGCCGGTGTAGGCGAGCGCGAGAACCTCGCCGTAGAACACCATGATCCGGATCATGCCGTCGGTGGTCTTGCGCTGCGCGCGGCACCGCGACGCGATCGGCAGGAAGTCGTTGCCGCGCCCGGCAACCGGCATCGCGAGGCCGGCGCTGAATGCGGCGAAATCGACGGCCTGCCGCGGCGCCTCGGGATTGGCCAGCACGCGTTCGGCGGTCTCCAGGCCCTCGGCGATCCTGTTCTCGTGGATGGCCATACCGGCACCGGTGGCATCGACGATCAACTTGAGGATCGGATGGGTCACCCGTGAGTTCAACAGATCGAGCACCTGGTTGGCACGCGCGACGTCGCCCATCGACCAGAACAGGATCGACAGGCGCGGAACTCCCCACTGCACGAGTTCCATCTCGTCCATGTGGTCCGGGGAGAAGCGCGCCAGGATGCTGTCGGCCTGCGCCGGATGCCCTTGCCACAGCAGCGCCCGGGAGAGCAGCGCAGCCGCACCGAGGCCGCCGCCGTGGTCGAACGCCGCGCGCGCCAGCTGCTCGCCGAGCGGCAGATTCGACAGGAACACGGCGTCTTTCGCCGCGGTGATCAGCAGGTCGATCTCGGCGCCGCGATCGCTCTGGACACACAGCTGCGCAAGCCGGATCCGGCTCGCCGCCGACGTGAGGTCGCGCTCCCGCAGAATCTGGGCGATGCGACCACGCAGCTTACGGGCCGAGGCGGTCCCGACCCGGCGGCGCACCACTTCGCCGAACAGCGGATGGCTGAACCGGGCGGTGATCTGCCCCGCGCCATCGGAGTTGTCGGCCACGATGCGGATCAGTCCGCGCATCTCGGCGGCGTCGACCGCCTCCTCGCCTGCGAGCTCGGAGAACGCGTCGATGTCGAGCGGTTCGCACAACGAGAGCAGCTTGAGTGCGTGCAGCACATCCTCACCGGCGTGCGCGAGCCGTTCGTCGAGCAGTTCGACGAGTCCGGACGGGATCACGGCCGGGCCGCGGAACTGCCACACGCCGTTGACCTCGGCCAGGGCTCCGGCGTCGACCGCACCCTCGACCATGTTGCGCAGGAACAACGGGTTTCCGCCCGAGGATTCCCACATCACATCGGCACTGAGCCCCTCGAGCGTGCCGCCGAGCACCGTCTCGATCAGCGCGATGCTCTGCTGTTTGGTGAACGGGTGCAGTTCGAACCGTTGCAGGTAACCGTCTTTCCACAGTGACGTGACGGCATCCGGCACGGGTTCACCACTGCGCACGGTGGCCACCACGTGCCCCGCGCGCTCCACCGCGATCTGGTGCAGAAGCGTTGCCGACAGCTGGTCCAGCAGGTGGGCATCGTCGATGCCCACCACGGGATCGCCATCGGCGACAAGCGATTCGCGTGCCGACCCGATGAGCGCGATCGGATCACGGGACGCCGACGGCCGCACCCAATGCGCGAAAGCCCCGAGCGGAATGCTGCGTGATGACTCCGTGCATGCAGTCCAGTGCACCTTCTTGCGCAACGACGATGTGACGGTGCGGGCCAGGGTCGTCTTGCCGACTCCGGCCGCACCGACGAGGACGACGCCGCAACTCTCTTCGCTGCTGAGTGCCGCGCGGATCGCCTCGTGCTCCGCGGGCCGGTCCAGCAACTGCCATTTCCCAGGCATGGATTCAGAGTCTAAGTGTCAGGGGCAGACATCGCTGCCGAATATGGTGTCAGCGGCATGAAGTCGCCCTTTTCTGCGCCACTTCGTGAGCAGGGAGCAAATTTCTGTGAGTTTGCCGTCATCAGTCGGGCAGCTCGGAGATGTCGGACGGTTCGTGGCGCGAAATCCTGTTGACGTCGTGGCGGAAATTGCTTGACGACTCATAGACCAGCTTCTTCAGTCGGTTGATCGAACCCAATGGCTGGTGTGCCGTCAGGCCGCGCCACGAGTTGAACGACAGCACGTCGTCGCCGTAGGCGCGCCGCAGCGGACTGTACGGGTTCTGGGGCGGAAAGACGACTTTCGCGACCGGAAGATACGGCGACTTCTTCTGGTCCCAGTTGACGCTCGCATCCTCGATCGGCATCGCCTTCTCGTCGATGCACAGTTGCACGCCGAACTCGTACTCGGCCGTGTTGTGCTCGAAGAACTCCATGATCAGGTCGCGGTGGGCGTCTTGGCTCGGATTGCGTGGAAGGAGTTGCTCGGCAAGGGCTTTCACGTTCTCCGACGACGGCGCGTATCTGAACTTCGCGACGTAATCGCCATAGCGGATGGGAGCCGAGGAGAAGAACGTCTCACCCAGGATCGGCCGGTTCGGTGCGATGAACACCTTGAGATTGGCTGGTATACGCAGGCCCAGCTTGTCGAGGCCGCTGAGGAGCTCACTACCCACCCACAGGGCGGTGTCGGGAAGCCGTGCGAGCAGGCTTGCCGTGATCATGCCCAAACCGGCGTAGGCGCGGGCATCGGCGAACAAGAAGTCCTCATGGGTCACCAGGACGAAGTCCTGGGTCGTGCTCGGTTCGTCCTCCTGGAGTCGCTCACCCTCCACCCCGATCGCCTTGATGGCGAGGCCGCGGACACCGCGCATCTTGTCGCCGCGCAGCACGCCCGACGTGCTGGAGATCCGCGCGATCACCGGGAAGCTACGAGATTCGGCGAAGATACCCTGGGCCAACTCGGGCCGGAGGTCGTCGTTCACGATCAGCTCGCCGCGCAGGATCGCGTGGCTCTTGGCGTGTGCATCGCGCAGTCCGTGCTTGTACTTCTTGTAGGCACGCTGATTGTTCTTGAGCAGCTTCGCCATGATCTTGTGGATCTGCTGCTCTTCGTCGGCCGGGGGTGTTTCGAGCTCCGGACGGTAGAGGATGGGCGGGGCGGTCCAGATCTTGTCGATTGCTTCGGTCATGCGGGGAGGCCTTTCTGTCGTATTCGGTTGAGGAGTCGTGAACTACATCGGCGTCTACCCGGGCACGCCCACCGCTCGCCACGGCGCGAACGGGTTGGTGACACCGGCAAGGGCAGGGGCAAGCTGCCGGAAGTGGCGCAGGAGTACCGAACGCATGTCGTTGTCGCGCACCCATTCGATGCCGGCGGCGGTGTAGATCTCGTCGCGGAAGTCGGTGGTGAAGAACCGATCGCTTTCCAGCCGGCGCGTCGCCATCAGAATGAACACGCGAAACGCGGTGTCGCTGAAGCCGAAACCCCGCGGCTTCGGTTCGGCGTAGAGGCCGATCATGAGATCGACCAGGTCGACGTCGCCATAGATTTCTCGCAGCTCCGCAGCCACCGTCGTCTCACCCGTCAGTTCCTCGAACGTCGCTGCCGGCTTGAGCCGGAACAGCGTGCGGAACTCGTTGTAGCGCGGTACACCTCGCTCCCTGGACCGAATCAGATCGATCGTGGCGAGGTCGATGGGTGTCCCGTCGACGCGGTGCATCTCCTGCAGGTGACGCGGGAAGTTGTGCAGCGATATGGCCCCAGGATGGGCCCGGCCGAACGAATAGAACAGGTCGGCCATCGACGTCTCGGCGAGACGCGCACGCACGTTGAGTACCGACAGGTCGGGTAGCTCGTACCGAGCGGTGATCCGGTCGTCCTGCAGCGAGCGGAACGTGAACTCGTCGGGAATCAGCGGATGCATCCGGTACACCGCGACGAACTCCTCGGTGAGCGAGTACGGCACGTCGTGGTGTCGGGTCCGCGAGCCGGGAATTCCGTGCAGCAGGGCACTGCGCGTCGGCCGTCGGCGTATGCGACCGATCCGCTCGCCGAGGAGTCCGAACCAGTTGGCCCGCATGGCATACACCGTGGTGGGATGCGCGATGATCGCCGGTGTCCAGTCGACGGTGTGGATCTTGGCCATCAGTGCCGCGTTGATCAGCCGCGCTTTGTCGTAGAGCTGTTGGTCTGACAGACGCGGGTAGTTTTCGGCGAGGCGGGTGCAGATCGCGTTGTGCTCGCGCATGAACAGTGAGTGCAGCAGCGCCAAACCGACCCAGAAGTTGCCTGCGGCGCCGGTGAGATCCAGAAGTGCTTCCACGTCCGGCGGGGGCAGCCCCGTGTCGTCGATGCGCAGTCTGCCCTTGTCGAACGTACGTAGCGCACGGGCGAATTCTGCTGTGGTGCCGTAGATCTGGGATGCGTCCCACCAATGCGAATCCTGTGTCGTGAAGGTGGCGGGGCCGGTCGGATCGGGGTTCGGGTCGGGTGCGGTACGTGCGACGTGCATCGCGTCGTCCGGCCACGGATCGTCGTCTCGCAGTGGCACGGCCACCGGCTGCGATGGGGCGGTCTCGTGGCTGAACCAGTCGTGCACTTCGAATTGGATCCATGCCGCGGCGAGCAGATTGAGCGTTGTGGCCGGCTGAAAAGTGTCGCGGGTCAGCAGCTTCCGGCTGATCAACCGGGGGTTGGGGTTCAGCAGTCGGCTGCCGGTCTCGGGATAGGCGTAGGCGGGCGGTACGTTGCGCCCGAACCGGCAGCCGACGGCCCCCATCTGAGGGTTGGTGAGGTCGTTGTAGCTTCCGTCGCGCGTGCGCGCGACCAGATAATCGGCCGGGCGCGGGATATCGGCGGGAACGCTGCCGGAGTCGTAGAGGTTCGCGGCGCGAAGTTGGTGACGCAGTCCGACGAGTACAGCGAGCCCGATCACGGTGGGCAGCCGGGACCACCCGACGGACCGGTCCAGCCGCTCGGCCAGCCGCGCCGCCAGCGCCGCGATCCTCATGCTTTCCTCCCGACCCTGCCCGTTGACCCGCCCAGACAAATTCTCATTCGCGTGCGGCGACATGACACGAGTAGTCGGCTACTCGATCGGGTCCTGACATGCCCGGCTCGCGGCAGCACACCACCGCGCAATCCGGCGACCGCACGCCGAATACAGGTAGCGCTCCACTCGTGAATTGCCGGCCCTTCGGTCGTACGTTTCGAGCATCACCGGGATTATCCGGTGAATCGACCGTCAGGAGAGCCGGAAATGTCCACAAATTCCGCTGAGCAGGGAGAGCGGTTGTGACTGGCTGGCTGGCCGCGCTGCCGCTGATCTTCGCCGCGCTCGGCGTATACGACCTGCAACGCTGGCTCGAACGACGCGACTACGACCGGCACCTGGCGGATTGACGCGGTAACGGATTGTTCTTTCCAGTCCAACAACCGGAATTTGCCGGCCGCGCCGCCGCGAAACGCCGTCGTCGGCCGACTGTCGGGAACCGGGAAATCGGGACGCGCACCCGATGTCCATAGCACCATTGATCGGGTCGGTCTGTCATGCCGACGACGATTCCGAGGGAGCGCGGTGACTTCAGCCGAAAGTCGAATCTGGTCCGATCGGGTGCAGTGCGCGCTCGCCGACCTCGCGGCGTTGGACAAGCGCGCCGACATCGCCGCGGTGACCGAGGCAGTGGCTGCGCGATTCGCGTCCGAGTTCGTCGAGCGGGATCGGCAGTACGAGAAGGACAAGCCGTACTGGCACAACCGCGTCGAGGAAGCCGTCGCGAGCCTGCGCAAGCGGCGCTTGATCAGCCGGTCGAAGGCCGGTGAGTTCACGTTGACGGCGGCGGGCAGGCGCGATGTCGAGCGGGCGTGCGAGGCGGCCACGGCGACGGTACCCGAGACTGCCACGCCCAAGCGCGCCGCCGTGGCGCCGTCAACAATCGAAAAGCCCAGGCGCGACCCCGTTTTGGCCGGTGTGATCACGCCACCGCTGCGCGAGAAGATGGCGGCGACGTCGCAGGCCGGTGCCATTGCCGATGACCCGCTACCGATCATGATCGAACTGAACCTCGCGTTCCAGCCGTCGGTGACCGGCGCGATAGAACGCGTCCGCGACCTGTGGCAATTGGTCGGGGCAGCGGGCTCACCGCAACCGCTCGCCGATCAGTTCATGATCGGCGATCTCACTGTGGCCCAGGTCAAGCGACTGGTCTCGGCCGACGCGGTGCCGCAGAGCTGGCCGCGTCGCGCCATCTACCGCATATGGCCCGATTTCGAGGTCACGCCGCAGATCGACGCGTCGTCGAACACCATCAAGGCCGTCGCCGCACAGCGGTCCTTCGACAGTCTCGGCGACAAGATCGTCTGGGCGGTGGTGGATTCCGGCATCGAGAAGACCCATCCGCACTTCGCGTACCACCACACCGTGACCGATCCGCTGGTGTCGGAGCTGCACAAGGATTTCACCGGAGGCGACGCGCCGCTGACCGACACCGACGGGCACGGCACTCACGTCGCGGGCATCATCGCCGGGGGACTGGTGGATTGGGCGGGCAAGGACGTCGTGGTGGCTGAGAAGCGGCTCAACGATCCCGAGCGTGGCGGCGACCCGATCATGCAGCCACGCGACGTGAGCGAGCCCGCCCGGCTGGCCGGGATGGCGCCGAGGGCAAAACTCGTGAGCCTCAAGGTGCTCGGCCCCGGTGACGACGTGTCGAGGGTGAGCCGCGTGATGCAGGCGCTGGCCTATGTCCGCGAGCTCAACGCAGGCAGCGAACGGGCGCCACGCATCCACGGCGTGAACCTGAGCCTGGGCTACACGTTCAATGCGGAGTGGTACGCGTGCGGCCAGAGCCCGATGTGCGTGGAGGTCGACAAGACCGTGCGCTCGGGTGTGGTGGTGGTCGTCGCGGCCGGAAACTCCGGGTACGTGTCGCTCAGCACGTCTTCGAGCAAGGACTCGCAGAAGTTCACCGTCGACATGACGATCAACGATCCGGGCAACACCGAGAGCGCCATCACGGTCGGATCCACCCACCGCAGCTCGCCGCACACCTTCGGGGTCTCGTATTTCTCGTCGCGCGGGCCCACCGGCGACGGGCGTCGCAAGCCCGATCTGGTGGCGCCCGGCGAGCGCATCACGTCGGCCGCGGCGGGAACCCGGCGCGACAGCGTGACGAACCAGATCGAAGTCGCCGACGACGTTCCGGTCTATCTCGAGGAGAGCGGAACGAGCATGGCCGCGCCGCACGTGTCGGGAGCCATCGCGGCGTTCCTGTCGGTACAGCGCGAGTTCATCAGCAAGCCCGAGGCGATCAAGCGTATCTTCGTCGACTCGGCGACCTCATTGGGGCGCGATCCCGCATTCCAGGGCAGCGGCCTCGTCGATCTCATGCGCGCACTGCAATCCGTATGACCCGAAGGGACTTCCGATGGCCGATGATATGACTGACCGGATCTGGCGCCTGGTGTTCGACGACGAGGGGCATTCCGACAAGGAGGCAGTGGCCGAGCTCGTCGGTCGCGCAGAAGGTCTGAGTGACCTGGTGATCTTCTCGCACGGCTGGAACAACGACGAGGCGGCCGCGAAGTCGTTGTACGGCCGCTGGTTCGAGCTGCTCGCGAAGCAGATCGACCCGGCACGCACGGTCGGATTCGTCGGCGTGCGCTGGCCGTCGCAACTGTGGCGCGACGAACCGATACCCGACTTCGAGCCAGCTGTGGTCGCCGGTGGCGGCGGCGCGGCCGCGCTGGGTGAGGACCGGGTCGTCGCTGCCGGTGACCCCTCACTCGACCCCGCCGAACTCGCCGACCTCAAAGACATGTTCCCCAGCGGCACAGCGCAATTGGACACTCTCGCGCATCTGCTCGCGGCGCCGCCGACGATGGATGCGATCCCCGATCTGTTCGACGCGCTGCAGGCTTTCAACGCCGCGACGCCCGACGGGTTCAGCGACGGCGAGGCCGACGCGCCCGACGCCGGGCCGGGCATGGTCGACGACGACCAGGATCCGTCCGAGTTGTTCAACACCTTCGCCGACCAGCTGCTGGCCGCCGGGGTGGAGTTCCGCGATGACGGCGCCGCGGGAGGTGCGGCCGGCCTCGGCGATTTCGCGGCCAAACTGTGGCACGGCGCCAAGGAGGCGCTGCGCCAGCTCAGCTATTGGAAGATGAAGAACCGCGCCGGCGTGGTGGGCAAGAACGGGCTCGGCCCGGTGATCGACCAACTGGCCGCGAAGTTCCCCGGCCTGCGCATCCATCTCGTCGGGCACAGCTTCGGGGCGCGGGTCGTGTCCTATGCGCTGGCCGGTATGACCGCAGCGCAGCCATCGCCGGTCAAATCGGTGACGCTCCTGCAAGGTGCGTACTCGCGTTTCGCGTTCACCGAGAAGCTGCCGTTCCGGAAAGGCTCGGGTGCGCTGTTCGGCATGCTCAACCGGATCGACGGTCCGCTGACGGTCTGTTTCTCGAGCCATGACCGCGCGCTTGGCACTTTCTATCCACTGGCTTCTGCGGCAGCGGGTGACGATTCGGCCGCCGCGGCCGATCCGCTGTTCCGGTGGCGCGCGATGGGATCACACGGCGCTTTCAACTCACCGACCCAGACCCTCGGTGCCGACGGCGCGGTGTACCCGTTTCAAACCGGCCAGATTCTGAACCTCGATGCGTCCGGCGTGGTGGCCAAGGACGACGGGCCGTCCGGTGCGCACAGTGACATCTTCCATGAGGAGCTGTCCTGGGTGGTGGCCGCCGGAGGTCGGCTGTCTGGGTGAAGCCGCGGCAGGTCGACTGAACGGACCCTGAGCCGGGGGAGATGTGTGATGTGTGTCCGAGGGGGGACTTGAACCCCCACGCCCGTTAATAGGGCACTAGCACCTCAAGCTAGCGCGTCTGCCATTCCGCCACTCGGACCTGCTGACCAACCTTGCGGGTTGGGCGCCTAAGGCTATCGGATTGAGGGCCCGGAACCCAAACCAGCCCGCCTATCGCCGTCGACCCCGCCTTGAAGCGCATGGCAGTGGTACGAATGGTGACTGTGACTGTCCCGGCGGCAAGCGCGGACGAGGTGGTCGATCTCGTCAGCGCACTCATCAGGTTCGACA
The DNA here is from genome assembly GCF_054919535.1 of Mycobacterium venezuelense. Classification (NCBI taxonomy): domain Bacteria; kingdom Bacillati; phylum Actinomycetota; class Actinomycetes; order Mycobacteriales; family Mycobacteriaceae; genus Mycobacterium; species Mycobacterium venezuelense. The sequence goes on along the minus strand of NZ_JBONDW010000012.1, from coordinate 173,716 downwards.
CATCCAACACCGGTGATCCGGCGACCACAAAGGGTGAGGCCGAGTGTGCCCAGTGGGTGGCCGAGCGGCTGCAGGAGGTCGGCTACCAGACGGAATACGTCGAATCGGGCGCGCCGGGCCGCGGCAACGTGTTTGCCCGCCTGCCCGGATCCGACCCGTCGCGCGGTGCACTCATGGTGCACGGGCACCTCGACGTCGTGCCAGCCGAACCGGCGGACTGGAGCGTGCACCCGTTCTCGGGCGCGGTCAAGGACGGTTACGTGTGGGGTCGGGGCGCCGTCGACATGAAGGACATGGTCGGCATGTCGATCGCGGTGGCCCGGCACTTCAAACGGGCGGGCATCGTCCCGCCGCGCGATCTGGTGTTCGCGTTCATCGCCGACGAGGAGCACGGCGGCACATACGGGGCCAACTGGCTCGTCGACAACCGGCCCGATCTGTTCGAGGGTGTCACAGAGGCGATCGGTGAGGTCGGCGGCTTTTCGCTAACGGTGCCGCGCAAGGACGGCGGGGAGCGGCGGCTCTACCTCATCGAGACGGCCGAGAAGGGCCTGTCCTGGATGCGGCTGTCGGCCCGTGGGCGCGCCGGCCACGGATCGATGGTGCACGACGACAACGCCGTCACGGCGATCGCGGGGGCGGTCGATCGGCTCGGCCGCCACCAGTTCCCGCTCGTGCTCAATCCGGCGGTCGAGCAGTTCCTGACCGCGGTGGCCGAGGAAACCGGGTACACCTTCGACGTGGACTCCCCGGACTTGGAGGGCACGATCGCCAAACTCGGTGGGGTGGCCCGGATCGTGTCGGCGACACTGCGCGACACGGCCAACCCGACCATGCTCAAAGCCGGCTACAAGGCCAACGTCATTCCGGCGTCGGCTGAAGCGGTCGTGGACTGCCGCGTGCTGCCCGGGCGCAAGGAGGCCTTCGAACGCGAGGTCGACGAGCTGATCGGACCGGACGTCACGCGCAGTTGGGAGCGGGATCTGCCGTCCTATGAGACGACATTCGACGGCGACCTCATCGACGCGATGAACGACGCCGTGCTGGCGCTCGATCCGGACGCTCGGATCGTGCCGTACATGCTGTCCGGCGGGACTGACGCGAAGTCGTTCCAGCGGTTGGGGATTCGATGCTTCGGATTCGCGCCGCTGCGCCTGCCGCCGGACCTCGACTTCGCCGCGTTGTTCCACGGGGTGGACGAGCGCGTGCCGGTCGATGCCCTGCAATTCGGGGCAAACGTTCTGGAACACTTTCTCAAGAACTGCTGACGAAACGAAGGGAAGCACATGAGCCGTCCTGACCCCTACGCGAACCTGCCGCAACTCCCGGGCTTCACCCTCACATCCGAGTCGATCAGCGACGGACAGCCGCTCGGCAACGACCAGGTCAGCGGCATCATGGGCGCCGGCGGGTCGGACATCTCGCCGCAGCTGAGCTGGTCGGGCTTCCCGGCCGAGACCAAGAGTTTCGCGGTGACGATGTATGACCCGGATGCGCCGACCGCGTCGGGCTTCTGGCACTGGGCAGTGGCCGATCTGCCCGCCTCGGTCACCGAGCTGCCGGCAGGCGCCGGCGACGGCAGCCCGCTGCCCGGTGGTGCGGTCACCCTCGCCAACGACGCAAGCCAGAAACGCTTCATCGGCGCCGCGCCGCCTGCCGGCCACGGTCCGCACCGCTACTACGTCGCCGTGCACGCACTCGACGTCGACAAGCTCGATCTGCCCGACGGCGCCACCCCGGCCTATCTGGGCTTCAACCTGTTCGGCCATGCGATCGCCCGCGCCGTCATCCACGGCACCTATGAACAGCACTGACCAGAAGTAGCCTCACCCCGCGAGCGTGCGCGTCTGCTGCACGACACTCCGTCAACTCGCAGCATTTTGCGCACGCTCGCGGGGTCAGTGTCCGGTCAGCGCGCGGCCGAGCCCACCGCATCGGCCAGTGACGCGAACCCGCCGCGGCGCAGCCGCTCGGCGATGCCGTCGTGAATGTCCTTGGCCCACAAGCCGCCACCGTAGATGAAGCCGGTGTAGCCCTGCAGCAGCGAGGCACCGGACGTGATGCGGTCCCATGCGTCGTCGGCGGTCTCGATTCCGCCCACGCTGATCAACACCAGCTTGTCGCCGACCCGGCCGTAGAGCCTGCGCAACACCTCGGCGGATCGGCGCGCCACGGGCCGCCCCGATACCCCGCCGGAGCCGAGCTCGGCCGCGCCAGGGGTGATCAACCCGTCGCGCGACACCGTGGTGTTGGTGGCGACGATACCGGCCAGCCCCAGTTCTACTGCCAGATCGGCGATCTCGTCGATGTCGGAGTCCGACAGATCCGGCGCGATCTTGACCAGAACGGGTTTGTCGGTCTCGGCCTTGACCGCGGCAAGGATCGGCCGCAGTGACGCCACGGCCTGCAGGTCCCGCAGACCCGGGGTGTTGGGCGAGCTCACGTTGACCACCACGAACGACGCGTGCGGGCCCAACAACCGGGTGCTCGCCACGTAGTCGTCGACCGCGGATTCGGGCGGGGTGACCTTGGTCTTGCCGATGTTCACCCCGATCGGCACGTCGGGGGTGTGCTCGGCCAGCCGTCGAGCCAGTGCGCCGGCGCCTTCGTTGTTGAAGCCCATCCGGTTGAGCAGTGCGTGGTCGTCCGGCAGCCGGAACAGCCTTGGCTCGGGATTGCCCGGTTGCGGATGTGCGGTGACGGTGCCCACTTCGGCGTAACCGAAACCCAGTGCACCCCAAGCGTTCAGGCCGCGACCGTTCTTGTCGAAGCCCGCCGCCAGCCCCAGCGGCCCTGGAAATCGCACGCCGAACACCGTGCTGGCGAGTATGGGATCGGTGGGGCCCAGCCGCTTCGACAGGATGCGGCGCAGTGCGGCCGGCCCGGTCGCGGTGCGCAGCAGCGCGAAGATCCAGGTGTGTATCCGTTCGGCGGGCATGAGGAACATCGCCCGCCGCAGCGCGCTGTACATCACAGTGCCGGCTGGTCCGGTGTCCCGGGCATGGTGGCGGCCGTCTTCTTGCGGCGCAACAGCACCCGTCGGCTCCCGTCTGTGTAGGCCCGTACGCGGGTCAGTTCCCAGCCCCGGTACTCCGCTTCGATGGACAGCCGGATCGACGCGCTGACCCGCGTGACGTCGGGTGGCAGCCGCAACGGCACCCAGTCGTATTCGTCGGAGAGGTCTTCGGCGACGACCTTGTCCCAGCCTGGTGGCATCCGGCCGCGCTGCACGGCCGTCATGGCTTCACCGCCGCGTTCGTGATCACCTGCACGCCCGCTCCCGAGCCCGACACCACATACAAGGTGTCGGCTTTATCGTCGTAGGCCAGGGAGTTGGGTTGCTGCACGGTTCGATAACGCACCTTTTCGACGGGTATGCCAGTGGCAAGATCGTAACCAATGACTGTGTTGGTGGCGGTCTCCGACACCCAGGCCAGGCCGGGGGAGCCGGCGAGCCCGTAGGGTGCGCCACGCACGGGGTAGCGCTGGCGCAGGATCAACGGGTCGGTGCCGAACACCAGCAGCCCGTCACCGCGGGTGTCCGCCACGAGGATCCTGCCGTGCGGGTCGGCGGTCATGGTGGTGGCGCCCTCGCCGGCCCGCAGTGCGTGATCGGCCTCGGTTCCGCTGGCGTCCACGGTCGTCACCGAGGTCTGTCCGCGGTCCAAGACCACGGCGGTATTGCCTTGTGTCACCAGAGAATCCACCCTGGCGAAAATCTTCAGCCGGGCGCCGACCGTGGTAGGGCCGTCGAGGGTGTACACCGCGCCGTCGGCACTGCCGAGGACAAGGTTGCCGTCCGCCCGCATCGCGACCGCGGTGAAATCGACATCCTGTTGCCCCTCGACGCCGACTTTGGCCGGTTTGGATCCGGCACGCGCGAGGTCCACCCGGAAATAGCCGCCGCGTGTCGGCAGCAGCAGCCCGCCCCGCCCGTCGCCGGTCAGCGCCGCGGCGGTCGATTCCAGCAAAACAGTGCGTGGCTGGGCCGCACCGGTCAGCAGTGTCACCGACGACTGGCCGTCCGGTCCGGGCGCCAGGACCGCCAATGTGCTGGTTGCTGCGTCGAAGACCGCAGCTTGCGCGTGCCCGGTAACTGGGCGCACCTGGCCGTCCGGGTTGCCGGTTACCGGCGGCGACACCGCAGCCTGGGCGGGCTCGATGGTGGGCGGCGGCGTGTCGACCGGGTTGGACGAACAGCCTGCCGTGAACAGCAGTACCAACGCAGCCACGCCGGCATACACGGGCTGAGCTGGAGTTTTTAAGCGCAACGGACGGCTCTCGGTCGGGTTGATCGGTCTGGAAGCGGGCAAGAGTCCAGTTTAGGCACGGTCGCGGCAGGCATTTGTTCCCGTATGCAAGCATCGCGCCATAAGTGGAGGTATGGTCGGATCATGACCCTCGCCGCAGACCGGGACCTGGGAGACCAGAAGTTTGCTATCGAGGACATTTCCACTGGTGTCCACGCCAGCGGATTTGGCCAAGTTGGCGATGGGCGGACGTTTTCCTTTCACATTGAGCGCCAGCAGCTGATGATCGAGATATACCGGCCGCGCCTCTCCGGCCCGGTGCCGGCCGAGGAAGACGTCGTGGCCGTCGCTGCCCGCAAACTTACCGATATCGACCTCACCGACGAGCGCAGCCTGTCGGCCACCGTTCGTGACGCCGTGGCAGAGGCGCAACCGGTAGCGCGCGCCCCTCGCTGAGCCCACCCTGGGCGGAGCGCCACGGTACGGTCGTCGTCGTGACTGACGTGCCTGCGATGTCGTGGCTCCAAGTGATCGTGTTGTCGATTGTGCAGGGGCTCACCGAGTTTCTGCCGGTGTCGTCATCCGGTCACCTCGCGATCACGTCGCGCGTGTTCTTCGACGACGACGCCGGGGCGTCGTTCACCGCGGTCACCCAGCTCGGCACCGAGGCCGCGGTGCTGGTGTACTTCGCCAAGGACATCGGTCGCATCGCGAAGGCCTGGTGTGGCGGGCTGTTCGACGCCGCTCGCCGTAACGCCGACTACCGCCTCGGCTGGTTCGTGATCATCGGCACCATCCCGATCGCCGTGTTCGGGCTCCTCTTCAAGGACGAAATCCGCACGGGTGCACGCAATCTGTGGCTCGTGGCATCGGCGCTCATCGTGTTCTCGGCGGTCATCGCGGCGGCCGAGTATCTGGGCAGGCAGACCCGCCAAGTCGAACAGCTCACCTGGCGCGACAGCGTCATCGTCGGTCTCGCACAGTGTTTGGCACTCGTGCCGGGCGTCTCCCGGTCCGGCGCCACCATCAGTGCCGGGCTGTTCCTTGGCCTTGACCGGGAATTGGCCGCCCGCTTCGGTTTTCTGCTCGCGATACCCGCGGTCTTCGCGTCGGGCCTGTTCTCGCTGCCGGACGCATTCCACCCGGTGGGTGAGGGTATGAGCGCCAGCGGGCCGCAACTGCTGATCGCGACGCTGATCGCCTTCGTGGTCGGATTCGCCGCGATCGCGTGGTTCCTGCGATTCCTGGTGTCGCACAGCATGTATTGGTTCGTCGGGTACCGGGTGCTGCTGGGTTCGGTGGTGCTCATCCTGCTCGGCACCGGCGTCGTGGCGGCACAGTGATGGCCGGCACAGTGAGGGCGGCACAATGACTTTGATCCTGTTGCGGCACGGGCGCTCGACGTCGAACACCGCGCACACTCTCGCGGGCCGGTCGGAGGGCGTGGACCTCGACGACCGCGGTGTCGAACAGGCGGCAGGCGTGGTTTCGCGCATCGGCGATCTGCCGGTGCGCGCAATCGTGCGGTCACCGTTGTTGCGCTGCCGGCGCACGGTCGAACCGCTGGCCGCCGCACTCGGTTTGGAGCCCATCGTCGACGAGGGGCTCACCGAGGTCGACTACGGCAGCTGGACCGGGCGCAAGATCGCCGACTTGGTCAAGGAGCCGCTGTGGAGTGTGGTGCAGACGCAGCCGAGCGCCGCGGTGTTCCCCGACGGCGAAGGGCTGGCGCAGGTGCAGGCCCGCGCGGTCGCTGCGGTGCGCAGGCGCGACCGCGAACTCGCCGAGCAACACGGGGGCGACGCGCTGTGGGTGGCGTGCACGCACGGTGACGTGATCAAGGCCGTGCTCGCCGATGCCCTGGGCGTGCATCTCGACGGCTTTCAGCGGATCACCGCCGACCCGGCGTCGATGAGCGTGATCCGTTACACCGACCTGCGCCCGTTCGTGATGCATATCAACCACACCGGAGCCCAACTCAGCGCCGGGTTGGCCGCCAAGCCGACCACCGATGCGGTGGTCGGCGGGTCCACCGACTGACCGGCGATACCGATGACGGTATTTTGGAAGGTGCCATGGCCCGCGCAATTCACGTCTTCCGCATGCCCGACCGCTTCGTGGCCGGGACGGTCGGCCAACCCGGTAATCGGACCTTCTACCTGCAGGCCGTTCACGACAAGCGGGTGATCTCCGTCGTGCTCGAAAAGCAGCAGGTCGCCGTCTTGGCGGAGCGTATCGCCGCACTGCTGCTCGAGGTCAACCGCCGGTTCGGCACGCCCATCCCGCCAGACACCGGAGAGGTGGCCGATCTGCGGCCGCTCATCACCCCCGTGGACGCCGAATTCCGGGTCGGCACCATGGGGCTGGGCTGGGACTCGGAAGCGCAGACGATCGTCGTCGAACTGCTCGCGGTGTCGGACGGTGAGTTCGATGCCTCCGTCGTACTCGACGACGCTGAAGAGGGCCCGGACGCCGTGCGGGTGTTCCTGACGCCGGAATCGGCTCGGGAATTCGCGACGCGGTCCAACCGGGTGATCTCGGCCGGGCGCCCGCCGTGCCCGCTGTGTGACGAGCCGCTCGATCCGGACGGTCATATCTGCGTACGCACCAACGGCTACCGGCGCGGCGTCACGGCCGAACCTGAAGATGACGTCGACGGCTGACGGCGGGCCCGGCCAATCCAGATCCGACGGCGAGGTGCTGGACAACGGTGAGTTGACGGTGATCGGCCGGATCCGGTCGGCCAGTAACGCCACCTTCCTGTGCGAGGCGCACCTACGGGACCGCGAGGTGCACTGCGTGTACAAGCCCGTGGCCGGCGAGGCGCCGCTGTGGGACTTCCCGGACGGCACGTTGGCGGGCCGCGAGCTCGCCGCCTACCTCGTCTCCGCCGCGCTGGGCTGGAACGTCGTGCCATACACCATCATTCGCGATGGTCCGGCCGGACCGGGCATGTTGCAGCTGTGGGTCGACCAACCCGGGGACGAGGTGGGCGACGAACCGGAGTCGGGACCCGACCTGGTGGATCTGCTCCCCGCTGGGCACATCCCGCCCGGGTTCCTGCCGATCCTGCAGGCCTACGACTACGCGGGTGACGAGGTGACGCTCGTGCACGCCGACGATCCGCGGCTGTTTCGGCTCGCGGTGTTCGACGTGCTGATCAACAATGCCGACCGCAAGGGCGGGCACATCCTGTCCGGCGTCGACGGTCAGGTGTACGGCGTGGACCACGGCGTGAGCCTGCACGTCGAGGACAAGTTGCGCACGGTGCTGTGGGGCTGGGCGGGCAAGCCCGTCGACGATGACACCCTGGCCGAGGTCGCGGCCCTGCGCGACGGGTTCGGCAGTGGGCTGGGAGAACAGTTGTGCGGTCTGGTCACCGACCGCGAGATCGCCGCGCTGCACGCGAGAATCGTTGCGCTGCTGGGCAACCCGGTGATGCCGATGCCGGACCGGCGCAGGCCGATCCCGTGGCCTGCGTTCTAGCCGGGACCGATTGGGCTGCCCCGGCCCGACACCGAAAGTTCACGGCACCGATACTGGCTCGGTGACACTTACCGACGCCGACGTGGCCGCAGCCGTGGCCAAGGAGGCCGGGGAGTTGTTGCTGACCGTCCGCGACGAGGTCGGTTTCTACGATCCGTACTACCTCGGCGACGAAGGCGACCGCCGGTCGAACGCCCTGATCCTGGACCGGCTAGCGCAAGCCCGGCCGGGCGATTCGGTGCTGAGCGAGGAAGCCGTCGACGACCTCGCACGCGTCGACGCCGACCGGGTGTGGATCGTCGACCCCGTCGACGGCACCCGGGAGTTCTCCTTGCCGGGCCGCGAAGACTGGGCGGTGCACATCGCATTGTGGCAGCGCTCGTTCGGGCCGCACGGCGGCCTGTCCGACGCGGTGGTGGCACTCCCGGCGCGCGGCGAGGTGTACCGCAGTGACACCATCACCCCGCCGCCACCTCGCCGAGACGGCCCGATCCTGATCACCGCAAGCTCCAACCGTCCGCCGCCGGTGCTGTGGCGGATGCGCGAGCACCTCGACTTCCGCATGGTGCGCATCGGTTCGGCGGGTGCGAAGGCGATGGCCGTGGTGCGCGGCGACGTCGACGCCTACATCCACGCCGGCGGCCAGTGGGAGTGGGATTCGGCCGCACCCGCCGGGGTGGTGCTCGCGGCGGGTCTGCACGCCTCGCGTCTGGACGGTTCGGAGCTGCGATACAACCGGCCCGACCCCTACCTGCCTGATTTCGTCATGTGCCGGCCCGAACTGGCGCCGGTGCTGTTGGACGCGATCGGATTGGCCCGGTGAAGGCACGGTGACGGCCCGGCCGGGAATGGATCGGCGCGCGACGTTGTCTGTCTACCTGAACTGTGCGGGACCGACCGGCGGGAGGCCGTCCTGAGCGAGCACCTTAAAGTCGATGCCATGCGATCGTGGTCGGCTCCCCAGATCCCCGTGGTGCCGGGGCGCGGTCCGCAGTTGCGGCTCTACGACAGCGCAGACCGGCAGGTGCGCCCGGTTTCGCCGGGTCCCACCGCCACCATGTACGTGTGCGGCATCACGCCGTACGACGCGACCCACCTCGGCCATGCCGCGACCTATCTGACGTTCGACTTGGTCCACCGGTTGTGGCTCGATGCCGGGCACACCGTGCATTACGTGCAGAACATCACCGACGTCGACGATCCGCTGTTCGAGCGGGCCGAGCGCGACGGTATCGACTGGCGCGCGCTCGGTGACCGCGAGACCCAGTTGTTCCGCGAGGACATGACCGCGCTTCGGGTGTTGCCGCCGCACGACTATGTGGCAGCCACCGACGCCATCGCCGAGGTGATCGAGGTCGTCGAGAAACTGTTGGCATCCGGCGCGGCTTACGTCGTCGACGACCCCAACGAGCCCGGATATCCCGACGTCTATTACCGGGCCGACGCCACCACGCAGTTCGGCTATGAGTCCGGATACGACCGCGAGACGATGCTGCGGCTGTTCGGTGAACGCGGCGGTGACCCCGACCGGCCCGGCAAGAGCGACGAACTCGACGCGCTGTTGTGGCGCGCGCACCGACCCGGCGAACCGAGCTGGCCGTCGCCGTTCGGACCGGGCCGGCCCGGCTGGCACGTCGAGTGTTCGGCGATCGCGCTCACCCGCATCGGCACCGGACTCGACATCCAGGGCGGCGGTAGCGACCTGATCTTCCCGCACCACGAATTCTCGGCCGCGCATGCCGAGTCGGTCACGGGGGAGCGGCGATTCGCCCGCCACTACGTGCACGCAGGCATGATCGGCTGGGACGGCCACAAGATGAGCAAGAGCCGGGGCAACCTCGTGTTGGTGTCACGGTTGCGCGCCGACGGGGTCGATCCTGGTGCGATCCGGCTCGGACTCCTGGCAGGGCACTATCGTGCCGATCGGTCCTGGAGCCAGCAGGTGCTCGACGAGGCCAACGCCCGGCTCGCACGCTGGCGCAGTGCGACGGCCCTGCCGGCCGCGCCGGATGCGACCGATGTGGTGGCACGCGTCCGGCAATACCTCGCCGATGATCTGGACACCCCGAAAGTCCTTGCGGCGGTTGATGGTTGGTGTACCGACGCGTTGTCATACGGCGGGCACGACACCGAATCCGGCCGGCTGGTGGCCGCCACCGTCGACGCGTTGTTGGGTGTGGACCTCTAACTCAACCGGCGGGTACGTTAGGCGACTATGTCCGCCATGCGCTCAGTCAACGGCAAGGTCGTCTTCATCACCGGTGGTGCCCGTGGCGTCGGGGAGGAAGTCGCCCGACGACTGCGGAAGAAGGGTGCCAAACTCGTCCTCACCGATCTGGACGAGGCGCCGTTGACCGCGCTGGCCGCCGAACTCGGCGACGAACACGTGGTGACCGCGCTCGCCGACGTGCGGGACCTGCCCGCGATGCAGAAAGCCGCGGATGCCGCCGTCGAACGCTTCGGCGGCATCGACATCGTGATGGCCAACGCCGGTATCGCGAGCTTCGGCTCGGTCATGCAGGTGGATCCCGAGGCGTTCAAACGTGTCATCGACGTCAACGTGGTCGGCGTGTTCAACACCGTGCGGGCCACGCTGCCCGCCGTGATCGACCGGCGTGGCTACGTCCTGGTCGTGTCGTCGCTCGCGGCGTTCACATCCGCGCCCGGTCTGGCCGCCTACCACGCGTCGAAGGCCGGTGCCGAGTACTTCGCGAACACGCTGCGGCTCGAGGTCGCGCACCTCGGCGTCGACGTCGGCTCGGCGCACATGAGCTGGATCGACACGCCGCTCGTGCAGGACGCCAAAGCGGATCTATCGACGTTCCGGGAGATGCTCGCGAAGATGCCGGGCCCGCTCAAGCAGACCACGACCGTGGCGAAGTGCGGTGAGGCCTTCGTCAAGGGCATCGAAGGCCGCAAGAAGCGCATCTACTGTCCGGACTGGGTCGGTTTGTTCCGCTGGATCCGCCCGGTGGTGGCCACGCCGCTCGCCGAGCGCGACATCCGCAAGTTCACCCCGGAATTGCTGCCAAGGCTCGACGCCGAGGCGGCCGCGCTCGGGCGCTCGACCAGTGCCCGCACCGAAGCCCTGGAGAGCTGACCGTGCGCGTTCTGGCTGTGGTTCTGTTGCTCGCGGTCAGCCTGGTGGCGTGCGCCACCGAGCCCGAACAACCAGATCAGCCGGCGCCCGCCCCGCCGCCCCAGGCGGTGCCGCTCGACCAGGTACGGGCTATCGCCAAAGAGGCCTACATCTACGGCTTCCCGATGGTCGACAACTACCGGGTCCAGTACGCGTACTTCGTCGACAAGGAGGATCCCGAGTACAAGGGCGGCTGGAACGAGATCCACAACACGGCCCGGGTGTACACGCCCGAGGACCGGGCGATCCAGACACCGAACTCCGACACGCCGTACTCGTTCGTCGGTGCCGACCTGCGCACCGAACCGCTGGTTCTGACCGTGCCGCCCGTAGAGCAGGACCGTTACTACTCGCTGCAGTTCATCGACGGCTACACCTACAACTTCGCCTACGTCGGCAGCCGCACCACCGGCAACGGCGGCGGTACCTACCTGCTTGCCGGGCCGGGCTGGCAGGGCGACAAGCCAGAGGGCGTCAAAGAGGTCATCAGGTCCGACACCGATCTGGCGTTCGTGCTGTACCGCACCCAGCTCTTCGGCGAGTCCGACCTCGACGCGGTCAAGAAGATCCAGGCCGGTTACCAGGTGGCGCCGCTTTCGGTGTACCTCAAGCAGCCCTCGCCGCCCGCGGCTCCGCCGATCGATTTCACCCCGCCGTTGACGCCTGAGGCACAGAAGACCTCGCCACAGTTCTTCGAGATCCTCAACGCCGCGCTGCGATTCGCTCCGGTCAAACCCGAGGAACAGGAGATGCGGGCGCGGTTCGCGACCATCGGCATCGGGCCCGACGGCGACTTCGACGCCGACCAGCTGGCGCCGGACACGCGTAAGGCCATCGAGGACGGAATGGCCGATGCCTGGGCCGAGTTCAACGCATTCAAGAAGGACAAGGTCGACACCGATCAGGTCGGTTCTGCACAGTTCTTCGGGACCGCGGCCGACCTCAAAGGCAATTACCTGTACCGGATGGCCGGAGCGGTGCTCGGCATCTACGGCAACACCGCGGCCGAGGCGCTGTATCCGGGTGCGTTGACCGATTCGAAGGGCGAACCGCTGACCGGGGCGAACAAGTACACGTATCGGTTCGCGAAAGACCAGCTTCCGCCGGTCAACGCGTTCTGGTCGCTCACCATGTACGAGCTGCCGGCCAGCCAGCTCGTGGCCAACCCGATCGATCGCTACCTGATCAACTCCGAAATGCTCGACACCCTCGTTCCCGATCCCGACGGCGGCTACACGCTCACCATCCAGAACGAGTCACCTGGCGTGGGGAACCCCGCGCAGGCGGCCAACTGGCTGCCCGCTCCGAAGGGTCCGTTCGTGCTCGTTCTTCGGCTCTACTGGCCGAAACCGGATGCGCTCAACGGAACTTGGAAGGCGCCCAAGCCCGAACGGGTCTAACGGCCTCTACGGCGCAGGTAGCGCTCGAACTCCGCCGCCAGCGCGTCGCCGTCGATCTTGCCCAGCACCTCGTGCATGTCGACTTCGGCGTCGCCGCGCTGCTCGAGTGACGCGACGTATTCGGCGATCTCCTCGTCGTCGGCGGTCATCTCGGTGACCGCGGCCTCCCATTCCTCGGCCGCCGCAGGCAGATCCGCCAGCGGCACCTCGACGTCGAGCACATCCTCGACCCGGCGCAGCAGTGCCACGGTCGCTTTCGGATTGGGCGGTTGGGACACGTAGTGGGGGACTGCCGCCCAGAACGTCACCGCGGGAATCCCGGCCTGCACGCACGCGTCCTGGAACACGCCGGCGATCCCGGTGGGGCCCTCGTACCGGGTCTCCTCCAGACCGAAGAACTTCGCCGAATCCGACGAGTACGCCGCGCCGGATACCGGCACCGGGCGGGTGTGCGGCGTGTCGGCGAGCAGCGCGCCCAGAATCACGACGGTCTGGACGTTCAGCTTGTCGGCGATCGCGAGCAACTCGGCACAGAAGGTGCGCCAGCGCATGTTCGGTTCGACCCCGTGCATCAGCACGACGTCGCGGTTGCTACCCGGCGGGCGGCAGTGCGATATCCGCATCGACGGCCACACCAGTTCCCTGGTCACGCCGTCGACCTGGCGGATCACGGGACGGTTCACCTGGTAGTCGTAGTACGACTCGTCGTCGATCTCGACGATGGGTTCGGCTTCCCAGATCGCATCCAGATGGTCCAGTGCGTCACTGGCCGCATCGCCGGCATCGTTCCAGCCCTCGAATGCCGCCACGACGATGGCGTCTTCCAATTCGGGCAGGTCGGCGGACCGGCCGGCGTTCGGATACGACGATGTCACACTGCCAGCGTAAGCCCTGGATGGTGCCGATGAGCCGCTTGAGCCAGCGGGTCGGTGTTGCCTCGGTGAGCCGCTTGCGCGCAGAAGCAACTTGCATAGACGGACTACCCTGTTCATGTGACTGCTGCTGACGATCGCGCCAGGGCTACCCAGCCGCAGTCAGCCGGCCTCGCGCTCGACGATTTCCCCATCGTCGAGGGCTGCTACGACATGAAATTCGTTCGGCTGCAATCTGGTTAGTCTTGGAAACCGCGACATTGTCGACAAGACCCGCGACCCGCCGTTCATGGACACGCATCGCCGAGCGGGCCGGGTCGATCGCAGCGACGGGTTGGGCGTCCAGACGTCGATCGGGTGACGACGTAGACTTTTCTGGTCGAGAGGCGTTGCAACGGATTCCGGTTCCCGGTATCCGCCACGCTCGACAGAGTCAAGGACGCCTTCCGCTACGGAAGGAGTGCACGTGACCGCTGTTGAGTCGAACTTTGAGCCCAACATCCGCCCCGACTGCAGCGACGAACTGACGGCCGCCATGCGGCAACGGATCGTGGTGATCGACGGCGCGATGGGCACGGCGATCCAGCGCGACCGCCCGGACGAGGCGGGTTACCGCGGCGAGCGATTCAAAGACTGGCCGAGCGACCTCGTCGGCAACAACGACCTGCTCAACCTGACGCAGCCCCACATCATCGCGGGGATCCACCGCGAGTACCTCGAGGCGGGCGCCGACATCCTCGAGACCAACACGTTCAACGCGAACGCGGTTTCGCTCTCCGACTACGGCATGCAAGAACTGAGCTACGAGCTGAACTACGCAGGCGCCGCTCTGGCGCGGGCGGCCTGCGACGAGTTCAGCACGACGGACAAGCCCCGTTACGTCGCAGGTGCACTGGGTCCGACGACGCGTACCGCGTCGATCTCGCCCGACGTCAACGATCCCGGAGCCCGCAACGTCACCTACGACCAGCTGGTCGCCGCCTACCTCGACGCCGCCAACGGCCTCGTCGACGGTGGGGCCGACCTCATCATCGTCGAGACGATCTTCGACACCCTGAACGCCAAGGCCGCGGTGTTCGCCGTCGAGACGCTGTTCGAGAACCGCGGACGCCGCTGGCCGGTGATCATCTCGGGCACCATCACCGATGCGTCGGGACGGACGTTGTCCGGTCAGGTCACCGAAGCGTTCTGGAACTCGATCAGGCATGCCAAACCGCTCGCGGTGGGACTCAACTGCGCACTGGGCGCACCGGAGATGAGGCCCTACATCGCCGAGATGTCGCGCATCGCCGACACGTTCGTCTCCTGCTATCCGAATGCCGGCCTGCCCAATGCGTTCGGCGAGTACGACGAGTCCCCGAAACGCCAGGCCGGTTATGTCGCCGAGTTCGCCGACGCGGGTTTCGTCAACATGGTCGGTGGATGCTGCGGAACCACACCGGCGCACATCGCCGAGATCGCCAAGGTGGTCGAGGGCAAGCCGCCGCGGGCGGTGCCGGATATCCCGGTGGCCACGCGGCTCGCCGGCCTGGAGCCGCTCAACATCACCGACGACTCCCTGTTCGTGAATATCGGTGAGCGTACCAACATCACCGGCTCCGCCCGGTTCCGCAACCTGATCAAGGCCGAGGACTACGACACCGCACTGTCGGTTGCCCTGCAGCAGGTCGAGGTCGGTGCGCAGGTCATCGACATTAACATGGACGAGGGCATGATCGACGGCGTCGCCGCGATGGACCGGTTCACCAAACTGATCGCGGCCGAGCCCGACATCAGTCGCGTCCCGGTGATGATCGACTCCTCCAAGTGGGAGGTCATCGAGGCGGGCTTGAAAAACGTGCAGGGCAAGCCGATCGTCAACTCGATCTCCCTCAAGGAGGGCGAGGAGAAGTTCATCCGCGAGGCGCGGCTGTGCCGTAAGTACGGCGCGGCCGTCGTGGTGATGGCCTTCGACGAGCAGGGCCAGGCCGACAACCTGGAGCGCCGCGAGCAGATCTGCGGGCGCGCCTACCGGATCCTGACCGAAGAGGTGGGCTTCCCGCGCGAGGACATCATCTTCGACCCCAACTGCTTCGCGCTGGCGACCGGTATCGAGGAGCACGCCACCTACGGGATCGACTTCATCAACGCGTGCGCGTGGATCAAGGAGAACCTTCCCGGGGTGCACATCTCCGGCGGTATCTCCAATGTCTCGTTCTCGTTCCGGGGCAACAACCCCGTGCGCGAGGCGATCCATTCGGTGTTCCTGTTCCATGCCATCAAGGCCGGCCTGGACATGGGCATCGTCAACGCCGGTGCGCTGGTGCCCTACGACTCGATCGACCCCGAGCTGCGGGACCGCATCGAGGACGTCGTCCTGAACCGGCGCGAGGATGCGGCCGAACGGCTCCTGGAGATCGCCGAGAGGTTCAACACCAAAGACTCGGGCGAGGGCGACGATCGAGGCGCCGAGTGGCGCAGCCTGCCCGTCCGCGAGCGCATCACGCATGCCCTGGTGAAGGGCATCGACGCGCACGTCGACGACGACACCGAGGAGTTGCGGGCCGAGATCGCCGCCGCCGGTGGTCGCCCGATCGAGGTGATCGAGGGCCCGCTGATGGACGGCATGAACGTCGTCGGTGACCTTTTCGGCTCGGGCAAGATGTTCCTGCCTCAGGTCGTGAAGTCGGCCCGGGTGATGAAGAAGGCCGTCGCCTACCTGCTGCCGTTCATCGAAGCGGAGAAGGAGGAGGCGGGCACGTCTTCTGCCAAGGACACCAACGGCACGATCATCATGGCGACCGTGAAGGGCGACGTCCACGACATCGGCAAGAACATCGTCGGGGTTGTGTTGCAGTGCAACAACTTCGAAGTGATCGACCTCGGTGTGATGGTGCCCGCCCAGAAAATCCTGGACGCGGCCAAGGAGCACGACGCCGACATCATCGGGCTGTCCGGCCTGATCACCCCGTCCCTGGACGAGATGGTCAACTTCGCTGTCGAGATGGAACGCCAGGGCCTGGAGATTCCACTGCTGATCGGTGGCGCGACCACCTCGCGGGCCCACACGGCCGTCAAGGTGGCGCCGCGTCGTAGTGGTCCGGTGGTCTGGGTCAAGGATGCGTCCCGCTCGGTGCCGGTCGCGGCGGCCCTGCTGGACGACAGGCAGCGGCCTGCGCTACTGGAGGCCACCGAAAAGGACTACGCATCGCTGCGCGAACGGCACGCTCAGAAGAACGAGCGGCCGATGGTGACGCTCGAGAAGGCCCGCGCCAACCGGACGCCGATCGAGTGGGACGGCTACACGCCGCCGGTGCCGGCCCAGGGCCTCGGCGTGCGTGAGTTCACCAACTACGACATCACCGAGTTGCGCGAGTACATCGACTGGCAGCCGTTCTTCAATGCCTGGGAGATGAAGGGCAGATTCCCCGACATCCTCAACAACCCGGCCTCGGGCGAGGCTGCCCGCAAGCTATACGACGACGCCCAGGAAATGCTCGACACCCTGATCAAAGAGAAGTGGCTGACCGCCAACGGCGTGATCGGGTTCTTCCCGGCGAACGCGGTCGGTGACGACATCGAGGTGTACACCGACGAGACCCGCTCCGAGGTGCTGACCACGTTGCACAACCTGCGCCAGCAGGGCGAGCACCGCGATGGCATCCCGAATCGGTCGCTTGGCGATTTCGTCGCCCCGAAGGAAACGGGTCTCCGGGATTACGTCGGTGCGTTCGCGGTGACCGCGGGGCTCGGCAGCCAGGACAAGATCGCCGAGTTCAAGGCCGACCACGACGACTACAGCGCGATCCTGCTGGAGTCGCTCGCCGACCGGCTGGCCGAGGCGTTCGCCGAACGGATGCACCAGCGGGTCCGCGAGGAATTTTGGGGATATCAGCCGGACGAGCAGCTGGACAACGAGGCACTCATCGCCGAGAAGTACGTGGGCATCCGCCCGGCACCCGGCTACCCGGCCTGCCCCGAGCACACCGAGAAGGTGACACTGTTCCAGCTGATGGACGTCACTGACCGGACCGGCATCCAGCTGACCGAGTCGATGGCGATGTGGCCCGGTGCCGCCGTCAGCGGCTGGTACTTCTCGCACCCGCAGTCGCAGTACTTCGTGGTCGGCCGGCTGGCCCAGGACCAGGTCGCCGACTACGCGAAGCGCAAGGGTTGGACCCTGGCCGAAGCCGAGCGCTGGCTCGCCCCCAACCTCGGCTACAACCCGGAGGACTGAGCCACGCCGGTTGGCCTACCGGAACAACTCGGCGTTGGCTGCGGCCCACTGCCTGACCGACATCGCCGGGGTTCCGGTGAGCTCGGCGACGAGTTGGTTGGCGCGTTGCGGCTCGCCGTTCGACCTCATCAGGTCGTAGTACCAACTGGCGCCCGCACCCATGACGGGCTCCAGTGCGGCAACGGCCTCGTCGTGCCCGCACTCCTCGAACGTGACGGGGCGCCCGATGCCGACGCCGATCTGCGCGGCGATCTCGGCGCGCGGCAGCGCCTCCGGGCCGGTGAGCTCCAGCATCTGCCCGTGGTGTGCCGGTTCGACCAGTAGGGCAGCGGCGACGCGGGCGATGTCGTCCATGCTGATCGGCGCCTCCACCACCGACGGGTAGGGCTCGCGCACCGTGCCGGTCTGCTTGATCTGGTCGGCCCAGATCGTGAAGTTGTCGAGAAACTCGCCCGGCCCGAGTTGGGTGTGCGCGAGACCGGACGCGCGCACAGTGTCGGCATGGTCGGACCAGTGCGCGCCGCCCGACAGTGCCACCACGTAGCCGACCCCGGCCTGCTTGATGCGCTCGAGCGTCGCGTCCAGCGTCGGCGGATACGGAGCCAGATACATGCGTTCGACCCCGTCGAAGACCCCGTCCAATGACTCGAGGTCGCCGAGGTAGCCGGTGAGAACGCTCACACCGGCAGGCAGGTCAGCCTTGGTGGGGTTTTTGCTGAGTGCCCGGATGTCCTTGGCTCCCAATCCGATCAGATGGTCCACGATGCGTCTGCCGATGTTCCCCGTGGCGCCCGTCACAAGAATTGTCATGGGTTCCACGGTAAGTGAGCCGTCCGACAACTTTGCTGATGTGACTCGACCTTCGTCGTCATGACACAATCGAGTACATGCTTGCGGTGCTGTGGGACATGGACGGCACGCTGGTCGACTCCGAAAAGCTCTGGGACATCTCGATGCATGCGCTCTATGCGCGCATGGGTGCGGTCCTCACACCCGAGGTGCGCGAGTCCACCGTCGGCGGCTCTGCCGAGACTGTCATGCGGATCGTCTACGACGACATCGGCCTTGACCCCGATCCGGTCGCGATGGCCGAATCCGCCGATTGGCTGCATGACTACACCGGTGAGCTTTTCGAGCAGGGCCTGCCATGGCGGCCGGGTGCGCAAGAGATGCTCGATGGCCTGGCCGCGGCAGGGATCCCGATGGCACTGGTGACGAACACCCGCCGGGAACTCGCCGAGCGTGCCCTCAATAGCATTGGCCGCCATTACTTTTCGGTCACCGTGTGCGGCGACGAGGTCGACAACGGCAAGCCCGCACCAGATCCGTACCTACGTGCCGCCGAACTTCTCGGTGTGTCGACAGCGCACTGCCTGGCGGTCGAGGATTCGGTGACCGGCACGGCATCGGCCGAGGCGGCCGGATGCCCGGTTCTCGTCGTGCCCAACGACGTCGAAGTGCCGCAAGGCCCGTACCGCCGGCATGTTTCATCGTTGACCCAACTCGACGTGGTCGAACTTCGAGCGGTGTACCACAGCCTGAATTCGCAAGCCGGAGAACGCACCGCCTGATCCGCCCGTGTGATTGAATGTGATCCTGATCACGCATTGATGCGGAGGGGCGTCACATGACTCACGGGCCGGTCGGTGATTCAGGAACAGGCCTCGATTACGAGGAATCCGAGCACAGTGGCAAGGTGGTCCGCATCGCCTCGGTGGCCGCGCTGGGCGGCCTGTTGTTCGGCTATGACAGCGCGGTGATCAACGGGGCGGTCGCGGCCTTGCAGGGCGAATTCGGCATCAACGACGTGACTCTGGGCTTCGCGGTGGCTTCGGCACTGTTGGGTGCGGCCGTGGGGGCGCTCACCGCGGGGCGCCTGGCCGACAAGATCGGCAGGCGCTCGGTCATGAAGCTCGCGGCGCTGCTGTTCTTTATCAGCGCGATCGGCACCGCCTTTGCCACACATATCTGGCTCGTCGTCATCTTCCGCATCGTCGGCGGTCTCGGCGTCGGAGTGGCATCGGTCATCGCGCCGACATACATTGCCGAAACCGCCCCGCCGCGTATCCGCGGTCGGCTCGGTTCCCTGCAGCAGCTGGCGATCGTGACGGGAATCTTCCTGTCCCTGTCGATCGATTATCTGCTCGCGCATCTGGCCGGCGGGTCCCGCGAAGAACTCTGGCTCGGGATGGGGGCGTGGCGGTGGATGTTCTTGGTGATGGCCGTGCCTGCCGTGGTCTACGGCGTGTTGGCCTACACCATCCCCGAGTCACCCCGGTATCTGGTGGCCCAGTTCCGGATCCCGGAGGCCCGCAAGGTCCTCACCATGCTTCTCGGTGAGAAGAACTTGGAGATCACGATCCACCGGATCGAAGACTCGCTGAAGTCGGAGAAGCCGCCATCCTGGCAGGACCTGCTCAAGCCACGGTTGCCGGGGACGTCCGCGGGCGCCTTCACCGCGTGGGTGCGGCGGTATCTGTGGTGGCTGATGTTGCTGTTCATCGTGCTGGCCGTGGTGGCGGTGTTCTTCGGATGGTGGTTGCTGGCAGTCGTGCTCGGCGCACTCGCGGTCGCGGTGGCGGTCACGGGTGGGCTCTACGGCATCGTCTGGGTCGGGCTGGGGCTGTCGATCTTTCAGCAGTTCGTCGGCATCAACGTGATCTTCTACTACTCGAATGTGCTGTGGGAGGCCGTCGGATTCGACGAGAGCCAGGCCTTCACCATCACGGTGATCACGTCGGTGACCAACATCGTCACCACGCTCATCGCGATCGCACTGATCGACAAGATCGGTCGCAAACCCCTGCTGCTGATCGGGTCCACCGGAATGGCCGTCACGTTGGGCACCATGGCCGTGATCTTCGGAACCGCCCCACAGGTCGACGGCCAGCCTCAGTTGAGCGGCGCGACCGGGCCCATCGCGCTGGTCGCGGCCAACTTGTTCGTGGTGGCCTTCGGTATGTCGTGGGGCCCGGTCGTGTGGGTGCTGCTGGGCGAGATGTTCCCCAACCGCATCCGGGCTGCGGCGCTCGGCCTGGCCGCGGCAGGCCAGTGGGTGGCGAACTGGCTCATCACCGTGTCTTTCCCGGAGCTGCGCAACGTGCTGGGCGTGGCGTACGGCTTCTACGCGCTGTGTGCGGTGCTGTCGTTCATCTTCGTCTGGCGCTGGGTCGAGGAAACCAAGGGCAAGCACCTTGAGGACATGCACGCCGAGGCGCTGCGCACCTAACTGATCGGTCGCCCCACCCCGCACAATGAGCGGCGGCACGCATGAAACAATTCATGCCTGTGAAGACCTTCGACGCCCTGTTCGCCGAGCTCAGCGACAAAGCGCAGACCAGGCCCGCCGGCAGCGGCACGGTCGCCGCGCTTGATGCCGGCGTCCACGGGCTCGGCAAGAAGATCCTTGAGGAAGCCGGCGAAGTGTGGCTGGCTGCCGAGCATGAGAGTGACGAGGCGCTGGCCGAGGAGGTCAGCCAGTTGCTGTACTGGACCCAGGTGCTGATGATCTCGCGCGGTCTGACCCTCGACGACGTCTACCGGAAGCTGTGAGCGTGGCTGACCAGATGTTGCGCGTCGCGGTACCCAACAAGGGCGCGCTCAGTGAATCGGCCGCCGAGATCCTCGCCGAGGCCGGCTACCGGCGCCGCCGCGATCCCAAAGACCTGACCGTCGTCGATCCGGCGAACAACGTCGAGTTCTTCTTTCTGCGGCCCAAGGACATCGCGATCTACGTCGGTTCCGGTCAGCTCGATCTGGGCATCACCGGGCGCGACCTCGCGGCCGATTCCGACGCGCCGGTGCGTGAGCGGCTCTCGCTCGGCTTCGGTTCTTCGACGTTCCGCTACGCCGCGCCTGCTGGGCGGGACTGGACCCCGCAGGATCTGGCCGGGAAGCGGATCGCGACGTCGTTTCCCAACCTGGTCCGAAAAGATCTGGCGGCACAGGGCATCGACGCCACCGTGATCCGCCTCGACGGTGCGGTGGAAATCTCCATTCAGCTCGGCGTCGCCGATGTCATCGCCGACGTGGTCGGTTCGGGACGCACGCTCGGCTTGCACAATCTCGTGGCGTTCGGCGCACCGCTGTGCGAATCGGAGGCAGTGCTGATCGAACGCGACGGGGCCGACGGCGACGCGGGCGCGGCCGCGCGCGATCAGCTGACCGCCCGTGTGCAGGGCGTGGTGTTCGGACAGCAGTACCTGATGCTGGATTACGACTGTCCGCGTGCGGTTTTGGAGCAGGCGACCGCGGTGACGCCGGGCCTCGAGTCGCCGACGATCGCGCCGCTCGCCGACCCGGACTGGGTGGCCGTTCGGGCGCTCGTGCCGCGCCGTGACGTCAACGCCATCATGGACGAGATCGCTGCGATCGGCGCGAAAGCGATACTGGCCTCCGATATCCGGTTCTGCCGCTTCTGATAGCCCGGCGCTGCGGCGTCGTGCGTGCTAGCGTCCGGGTGACATTCCCCGCCTCGGAGGTTGCCATGACGCACTTTCTGGTTCTGTTGCTGGCTCTGCTGATCGGTGTGGTGGCAGGGTTGCGCGCATTCTCCGCCCCGGCGGCGGTGGCATGGGCGGCGGCACTGAGCTGGATCAACCTCGACGGCACGTGGGTCGAATGGCTGGCACATCCCGTGACGGTCACGATTCTGACGATTCTTGCTGTGGGAGAACTGGTTACCGACCAGCTCCCGAACACGCCCAGCCGCAAGACCCCCATCCAGTTCGGGGCCCGCCTGATCACCGGTGGCTTCGCGGGTGCAGTCATCGGCACGGCGTGGGGCTACACCATCGGCGGTCTCGGTGCGGGGATCGTGGGTGCGGTACTGGGAACGCTCGGCGGATACGAGGCGCGTAAACGGTTGGTGGCGGCCAACGATGGACGTGATCTGCCGATCGCGCTCGTCGAAGACGCCGTTGCGGTGCTCGGCGGATTCGCCGTCGCCGCACTGACGGCGGTCGTCTAGCCGATGGCCCAGGCGCAGAAGTTCGACGCCATCGTCATCGGCGCCGGCCAGGCAGGACCGCCGCTGGCCGGGCGCCTGACCGCCGATGGCCAGACCGTGGCGGTCATCGAACGCAAACTCGTCGGCGGCACCTGTGTCAACTACGGGTGCATACCCACCAAGACTCTCGTGGCCAGTGCCCACGCCGCCCACCTCGCCCGCCGCGGCGCAGAATACGGTGTCGGCACGGGCGACATCTCCGTGGACATGACGAAAGTCAAGGCGCGCAAAGACAAAATCATGCTCGACGACCGGCACGGGGTCGAATCGTGGCTGGAGGGTATGGACGGCGCCACGCTGATTCGTGGTCATGCCCGGTTCGTCGACCCGCACACCATCGACGTCGACGGGCAGCTGCTGACCGCGGAGAAGATCTTTCTCAATGTCGGCGGCCGCGCGGTGGCGCCCGACTTCCCGGGTCTCGACGGTATCGACTATCTGACGAATGTCGGGATCCTGGAACTCGATTCGCTGCCCGAGCACCTCGTCATCATCGGCGGAAGCTACATCGCGCTGGAGTTCGCGCAGATGTACCGGCGCTTCGGCGCTCAGGTCACCGTGATCGAGAAGGGGCCGCGGCTGACCTCGCGCGAGGATGAGGACGTTTCGGCCACCATCAAAGAGATCCTGGAGGCCGAGGGCATCACGGTGGTGCTCGACGCGACGGGTATCCGGTTCGCGAAGCGCGACAACGGTTTTGAGGTTATCCCGGCCGACGGGGTGGATCCCATCGCAGGCACTCATCTGCTGGTCGCCGTCGGCCGGGTGCCCAACACCGACGATCTCGGACTCGAGAACGCCGGTGTCGAGACCGACAAGCGGGGCTACATCGTCGTCGACGACCAGCTGCGCACCAACGTCGAACACATCTGGGCCATGGGGGACTGCAACGGTAAGGGCGCGTTCACCCACACGTCCTACAACGACTTCGAAATCGTCGCGGCCAATCTGCTCGACGACGATCCACGCCGCGTGAGCGATCGCGTCACCACCTATGCCCTCTACATCGACCCGCCGTTGGGGCGGGCCGGGATGACCGTCGACCAGGTCCGCGCGTCGGGCCGAAAAGCGTTGGTGGGCAAGCGCTCGATGACGCGGGTCGGCCGTGCGGTCGAGAAGGGCGAGACCCAGGGGTTCATGAAGGTCGTGGTGGATGCCGAGACCGAGGAAATACTCGGCGCAGCCATCCTCGGGGTCGGCGGCGACGAGGTGATCCACGCGATACTCGACATCATGACCGCGAAGGAGCCCTACACCGCGATCTCACGCACCATGCACATCCACCCCACGGTCAGCGAGCTGCTGCCGACGATGCTGCAGGACCTGAAGCCGCTGAACTGAGCGTGCGGCCGATGTTGAGTTGGCGCGTCACCAGGGCGACCCGCCGGCCGAGGTGACGGCATGTCGCCACGTCGGACGGGTGCACCTGATCGGGGTTGGCGTCGACGTTCGTCTGCGCGCCGGCGCCGAGGAAGAAGCCCAGCCGGTTGAGGTCGTCCTCGCTGCTGGTCGAACTGTTCCAGCCCGGCCCCAAACCCAGGCTCACCCAATGCATGTGGTGTTGGGCGGCAAAGACCGCCAATGAGGTCAGCGTGTTGAGTTTGTCGCCACTCTTGCCGCCGGAGTTGGTGAACCCGGCCGCCACCTTGTCGCGCCAGGTGCCGTCGACGCAACGGCGGCCGGTCTTCTCGGTGAACGCTTGGAATCCGGCGGATACGTTGCCCATGTAGGTCGGACTCCCGAAGATCATGGCGTCCACGTTGTCCAGGACGTCCCAGTCGGCCTCGGTCATGGCGTCGACCGCGATGACGCTGACGGCCGCGCCGCCGTCATGTGCACCCGCGGCGACCGCTTGCGCGAGGGTCGCGGTGTGGCCGAAGCCGGAGTGGTACACGACCGCGACGGTAGGTGCTGCGATGTCAGCTCCGTTGTGTGACATGACTATTTCTCTCCTAGTGATTGTGCGACTTCCTGATACCGCTGTCCCCATTCCGGCAGGGGTTCACCGGCGAGATGGGCTTCCATTCGATCGAGGAACGCGTGTGTGCCGGGGAAGAAACCTTGTCCGTCCCGGACCGTCAGGCCACGATGGCTGAACCGCAACAGGGTGCCGTCGCCGTCGGGCGTGAGCTCGTAACGCACCACGCCGCAACCGGTGTCGGTGAGGATCGGCTGGCTCCACTCGTGCTCGAACACGTTCGGCGGGTCCCACACCCGGATCCGTCCGGTCATCTTCTTGACCTGGGGTGGTACCGGTGGGCCGTCGGCGACGGTCTCGATGGTGCCGCCTTCGCGCGCATCGATTGTCGTCTCGCCCATCCACTGCTTGCGCTCTGCCGGATCGGTGATGGCCGACCACACCGCGTCGACCGGGAAGGGGAGCCGGCGTTCGAATGTGAGCACCGCCAGATCGCCCTCGATCGTGAGTTTTCCTTCGCGGCCGATCATTTCGTCTCCTTGTGGGTCTTCGTGAGGTGGCGTTCCAGGGCGTCGAGATGATTGGTCCAGTAGCGGCGGTAGCGTTCGATCCATTCGTCGATCTGCACCAGGCCGTCGGCACGCAGCGCGTAGATGCGCCGCTGGGCGTCGGGTCTCATCTCGACCAGGCCGACTTCCCGCAGCACCTTGAGATGGCGGGACACGGTCGGCTGTGTCAGTTCGGGAAGCGTCGCGACCAACTCACCGGCGGTGCGCTCACCGTCGATGAGCGCATCCAGCAACGCGCGCCGGTTCGGCTCGGCTACCGCCTCGAAGACGTCCATGTATCGAGTATTGCATTGTGTCTATATAGATGCAAGAGAATATATGGCGTTCTGTTTCACTTGCCCCGCGGCGGGTACGCCCTCGCGATGACGAGTGCCGCCGCCAAACCCAGTGTTGTACCGGGCCTGCTGTTGGGCCTTGGACTCGGTGGCTTCGTCGACGGCATTGTCCTGCATGAGATTCTGCAGTGGCACCACATGATCAGCGACGTGGACGCGTATCCACCCGACACTCTTGCGGGTTTGGAGATCAATGTCGTCGCCGATGGGTTCTTCCACGTGGCGACCTGGCTGCTCGTCACGGCAGGCGCGACGATGACCGTCGTGTCCTGGCGACAGGGCCGCCTCGCGCCCAACTGGTCGTTTCACATCGGGCTGCTGTTGCTCGGGTGGGGGATTTTCAACGTGGTCGAGGGTTTGATCGATCACCAGTTGCTTCAGGTGCACCACGTGCGTGATGACCTCGGCGGCCCGTTGTCCTGGGACCTCGGCTTCCTGGTGTTCGGCGCGCTCTTGGTGGTGATCGGTTGGTTGCTGTATCGACGGGGCGCCCGAGAGCTCGGTCAGCTCACCGCATGCAGCATGCGCAGCTGACCGATCTCGGCCGCGTTCTTCGTGAGCTCGACATGCAGCCACAGGACGGTGTCGGCGATGGTCCGATCGGAGTCCTCACCCCACGGAAAGTCGGCCGCGGCAGCGAGATCGGTGGCCGTCATCGAATCCAACAGATCACGCCACTGGGTGGCCAACGCCCGGATGCGTTCGACCGAAGCCGTGGGGCCGGGCCAGTCGATCTCGGTGCGTTGCGGTGGCACCCGGTCGGTGAGGTGGGCGAGTGCCGTCGACCACCAGAAGATCATGTGCCACGTGAGCCAGCCGATGGTGGGTACCGGGATCGGGTCCGGCTCGGTGTCGGCCCAGTCTGGATACCAGCGCCCCGTCTCGTCCTGGTGCACGGTCCACACCAGAGACGCTGGGGCCCAGAGGAAGTCGTCGGCTGTCAGCGCGGCGAGGTGCAGATCGGTGAGCGCCCAGGCGAGCTCGAACTGGCGGCGGAGCTCGTCGATCACGGTGCCCGCATCACCAGCAGGGTTTGCGCCGAAGTGCCGATGAATCCCTTGCGGTCGAAGATCTCGGCCGTCGTGACGCCGATGCCGTCCGGGCCGATCGACCCACGCGCCCGCAACGCGAAGTCCGATCCCTCCGGCAGCCGGTGCAAATGCACCGAGGTGTCGGTGTTCATGAACACGAACCGTTGCGGATCCAGCGCTGCGCCAACGCCGTTGGCGGAGTCCACGACGAGTGCGAGCCGCTGGATGGCCGTCGTCTCCTCGTCGTCGACCACCGGCGTCAGCGGACTCATCCACACCTCGGCAGCTTCGCCTTCTGCGGTGCGCTGGCGGCGCCACGACACGGTGTCTAGGTAGCCGGGTGCGCCTTCCCAGTTGTGGGCGACCTCGGCGGCCGCACCCTCGACGAGCGGCGGGTGGCGGTCGGTGGCCACGTCACTGGTGTCGCTGGTCGCCAGCAACCATGCCGTCACCTTCGCCACGGCACGCCACGTGCCGTCGGGCCGGGCGGCGGCCATCTCGGTGACCGCCATCGAGATCCGCGCGCCGGGCCGGTCGACCCAGGCCCGAACGCGCACCGGCGCAACCGGAATCGCGCCGAGGATGTCCAGCGTCAGCCGCCCGATTCGCAAACCGGATGGGGCCATGAGCTCTTCGATCGCCTTGGTCAGCAGCGCCAGCGGCGGTGAGCCGTGCTGAATCGCCGGATCCCAGTTGCTCCGGGTGTCGGCGGTGGACTCGAACAACTGGAACTCACCGTCGGACCCGGTCCGACGGTAGTGGCACCCGATCATGCAGCGAATTCCTGCGGCCATCCCGGGTACGGCGGCGGTGTTCCGCCGAACGCCGGGCACAACGTCTGATGCGCGCACCACGAGCACAGCCGCGACGGATTGGGCCGGAAATCCCCGGTCGCCCCGGCGGCCTGGATGGCTCGCCACATCGCCATCAGGGTGCGTTCGAAACGCACGAGTTCGTCATGGTCGGGGGCGTAGTCGAGCACCTGGCCGTCGGCCAGATACACGAGCCGCAACCGGGCAGGCATCACGCCACGGGACCGCAACAACGCGACGGCATAGAACTTCATCTGGAACATCGCCTTGAACTCGGCGAGGGTCCTGGCCTCGGGCGGCGCTTTGCCGGTCTTGTAGTCGACGACGCGCAATTCACCGGTCGGGGCGAGATCGATGCGGTCGACGAATCCCCGCAGCAGCGTGCCGTCGGACAGTTCGACCTCTATCCGTTGCTCACAACATTCGGGATCGAAGCGGGTCGGATCCTCAAGCTGGTAGTAACCCGACAGCAGGGCCCGAGCCTCGTCGAGGAGGACAGCGGGTTGTTCGATGTCGGCCAATTCGGGCTCGGCGGCGACCACCTGGTCCCAGGCCGGCCCGACGAGCGCCATCGCGGTCTCGTGCCCGCGTTCGGCCGCGGGCAGCCCGTAGAGCTGCTCCAGGGCGGCATGGACGAGCGATCCGCGAAGCTGCGCCGTCGAGCGCGGCTCGGGCAGACGGTCGATCGCGCGGAACCGGTACAGCAGCGGGCACTGCTTGAAATCGCTGGCCCGCGACGGCGACAACGCTGGACGACGCACCACTGCGGCCGGCTCGTCACTCATACTCAGCAGCCTATGACCGGCCGGTGACAAATTTGCGGAACCCCGCGCACTCGGCCCGTCGGGGCAACTGGCAGGCTGGACCACTGTGCCAAGAACAGGACCTTTCGCTGTCGGTGACCGCGTGCAGCTCACCGACGCGAAGGGCAGGCACTACACGATGGTGCTCAACCCGGGCGGCGAGTTCCACACACACCGCGGCATCATCCCGTTCGACGACGTGATCGGGCTGCCGGAAGGCAGCGTCGTCAAATCCACGAGCGGCGACCAGTTCCTGGTGCTGCGCCCGCTGCTGGTCGACTACGTGATGTCGATGCCGCGCGGCGCGCAGGTCATCTATCCGAAGGATGCCGCGCAGATCGTGCACGAAGGCGACATCTTCCCTGGCGCGCGTGTGCTCGAGGCGGGCGCGGGTTCCGGCGCGCTGACCTGTTCGCTGCTGCGCGCCGTCGGACCCGAAGGCCGGGTGACGTCGTACGAGATTCGCGACGATCATGCGGTGCACGCCGAGCGGAATGTCACGACCTTCTTCGGTGAGCGCCCGCAGAACTGGGATCTCGTGATCGGTGATCTCAGTGACTACTCGGGGCCGGAGATGGACCGCGTCGTCCTCGACATGCTCGCGCCGTGGGAGGTGCTGCCCGCGGTCTCGCGTGCGCTTGTGGCCGGCGGGGTGCTGATGGTTTACGTCGCGACCGTCACGCAGCTGTCGCGGGTCGTGGAGGCGCTGCGCGAGCAGCAGTGCTGGACCGAGCCGCGTGCGTGGGAGAGCATGCAGCGGGGCTGGCACGTGGTCGGGCTTGCGGTGCGGCCGCAACACACGATGCGTGGGCATACGGCCTTTCTGGTCAGCGTGCGCAAATTGGCGCCAGGCGCGGTGGCGCCCATGCCGCTGCGGCGCAAACGGCAACTCGGCGGCGGTATCTAGGTCACTCGTCGCTGCGGTGCAGACCGCGGCGCGTGGAAAGCAGATCCATCTCGGGGCGGCCGGCGACCATGCGCTCGGCGGCGTCCAGAACCTCGACCACATGGGCACGATCCGCGGCGACTACGGCGATTCCGATGCCTGCCCGCCGGTGCAGATCCTGGTTACCGCTCTCGGCGGCCGATACCGGGAATCTACGTTGCAGTTCGGCGAGCACCGGCCTGATGACCGAGCGCTTCTGCTTGAGCGAATGCACATCGCCGAGCAGCAGATCGAATTCCAGCCAGCCGATCCACATGTCAGCGGGGCGGTGTCGGCGATGGGGCCGCCGCGGCGCCCATCTCCAGCAGGAGATCGGCGGTGTGCCTGGTCAACTGCCAGTCGGGGCCGCTCTGCGTGAACTCCATCGGAAAACTGAACCGGCGGGCCGGCTCGTCGCCTCCGGTGCTGACGTTGATCGTGGCGACCACGTTGTCGGGTTCGGTCTGCGACCACGTCAGATCGGTGGCCTCGAGGTTCAGCGGGGTGAAGCCGTTGTCGACCAGTGCGCGCCCGAATTTGTCCAGGGCGGCGGCGTCTTCCGGAGTCGACTGTTCGACGAGGTTGACCTTCTCGGCGCCAGGGACGTTGACGTCGGCGAGCCGATAGAGCACCCCGGTGAGCACGTCGGGGGCGGGCAGTGGGGCAGCGGGCGGGGGTGGCGGCGGCAGCAGCTCCGACCCCGCGGGTGAGGTGGCGGGCGTTGCGGCCGGGCGCTCGTCGTTGCCGCACCCCGATAGCCCGAGTGCCGCCACGGTGACCGTGGCGGCACTCAGGACTGCGATTCGGGTGCGGATCAACGACCGCGTCAGCCGACCGACGACAGCAGCGACAGGGCCGATCCCTTCGAGATCTGCCAGCCGGTCGGGCTCGGGCCCGCGACGAACTGGATGTTCTGGGTGGCCGTGCCGCCCGTCGCCGCGGTCGCGGTGACGTCGGCGTAAGCCACGCCGCCCTCCTGGTTGATGTTGGCGACGACGAAGGTCAACGGGAACTTGCCTTCGGCGGCCGCCTGGTTGTAGGCGCGGTCGGCGGCAATGCTCTCGACCCGCCCGATACCGCCCTGGATGTAGGGCGCCTTGCCCTTGAACGAGCCGCCACCGGCGAGGGCCTGCAGGGTCTGGACCAGCGGCGCTTCGAGGTCCGGCGCGGGCAGCTGCGGCAGCGGGGCACCGAACACGACCGGCTGGACGGCTGGCGCGCTCGACATTCCGCTGGATGCAATGGAAGTCACACCCGCCGCGGCGCCGCCTACCACAGCGGCCGCTGCGGCTGCGGTGACAAAGC
The DNA here is from genome assembly GCF_054919535.1 of Mycobacterium venezuelense. Classification (NCBI taxonomy): domain Bacteria; kingdom Bacillati; phylum Actinomycetota; class Actinomycetes; order Mycobacteriales; family Mycobacteriaceae; genus Mycobacterium; species Mycobacterium venezuelense. The sequence continues at coordinate 143,647 of NZ_JBONDW010000012.1, read as the reverse complement.
CGGTAACGAGGGTTTTCGGGGTCACGACTGTCCTTTCGATCGGCCCAACTGAACTAAGAGGCTAACAGTGGTGCTGGTGTGTCGAGTTCCTAGACCGCACACAAAGGCTGAATCGCCGGTAGCGTTGAAGTTGTTACTGCACCAACTTCCGGTGCGGGAGGGAGCGCAATATGAGTGAGTCAGAGCGTTCGGAAGGTTTTCCCGAGGGTTTTGCAGCGCACATGTCCAGTGAAGATGCCGCTGAGCTTGAAGCGTTGCGAAGGGAAGCCGCAATTCTGCGCGAGCAACTGGAGAACGCGGTAGGGCCCCAGAGCGGTTTGCGCAGCGCGCGGGACGTTCACCAACTCGAGGCGCGGATCGACTCGCTGGCAGCGCGCAACGCCAAGCTGATGGACACCCTCAAGGAAGCCCGCCAGCAGCTCCTCGCCCTGCGCGAGGAGGTCGACCGGCTGGGCCAGCCGCCCAGCGGGTACGGCGTACTGCTGGCCACTCACGAGGACGACACGGTCGACGTGTTCACCTCGGGCCGCAAGATGCGGCTGACCTGCTCACCCAATATCGAGACCGCGACCCTCAAGCAGGGCCAGACGGTGCGGCTCAACGAGGCGCTCACGGTCGTCGAGGCCGGCACCTTCGAAGCGGTCGGTGAGATCAGCACGTTGCGCGAGATCCTGGCTGACGGCCACCGCGCTCTCGTGGTCGGGCATGCCGACGAGGAGCGCATCGTCTGGCTCGCCGAGCCGCTGGTCGCGGCGGAGGATCTGCCAGAGGATCCCGAGGCATTCCTCGACGACAGCCGTCCCCGCAAGTTGCGGCCCGGCGACTCGCTGCTCGTCGACACCAAGGCCGGCTACGCGTTCGAGCGGATCCCCAAGGCCGAGGTGGAGGACCTCGTCCTCGAAGAGGTGCCCGACGTCAGCTACAACGACATCGGTGGTCTGGGACGCCAGATCGAGCAGATTCGCGACGCCGTCGAGCTGCCGTTCCTGCACAAGGAGCTATACCGCGAGTATTCGCTGCGGCCGCCGAAGGGTGTCCTGCTGTACGGCCCGCCCGGTTGCGGTAAGACGCTGATCGCGAAGGCGGTGGCGAACTCGCTGGCCAAGAAGATGGCCGAGGTCCGTGGCGACGACGCGCGCGAAGCGAAGAGCTACTTCCTCAACATCAAGGGTCCCGAGCTGCTGAACAAGTTCGTCGGTGAGACCGAGCGTCACATCCGGCTGATCTTCCAGCGCGCAAGGGAGAAGGCCTCGGAAGGCACTCCGGTGATCGTGTTCTTCGACGAGATGGACTCGATCTTCCGCACCCGCGGCACCGGCGTCAGCTCAGACGTCGAGACAACTGTTGTGCCGCAGCTGCTTTCGGAGATCGACGGTGTCGAGGGCCTGGAGAACGTCATCGTCATCGGCGCGTCGAACCGCGAGGACATGATCGACCCGGCGATCCTGCGGCCCGGCCGCCTTGACGTCAAGATCAAGATCGAGCGGCCCGACGCCGAGTCGGCGCAGGACATCTTCTCGAAGTACCTCACCGAGGATCTGCCGATCCACGCCGACGATCTGGCCGAGTTCGGCAGCGATCGCGCGCTGTGCATCAAGGCGATGATCGAGAAGGTCGTCGACCGGATGTACGCCGAGATCGACGACAACCGGTTCCTGGAGGTCACTTACGCCAACGGTGACAAGGAAGTCATGTACTTCAAAGACTTCAACTCCGGCGCGATGATCCAGAACGTCGTCGACCGTGCGAAGAAGAACGCGATCAAGTCGGTGCTGGAAACCGGTCAGCCCGGTCTGCGTATCCAGCACCTCCTCGACTCGATCGTCGACGAGTTCGCCGAGAACGAGGACCTGCCGAACACCACGAATCCCGATGACTGGGCCCGGATCTCGGGCAAGAAGGGCGAGCGGATCGTCTACATCCGCACGCTGGTCACCGGGAAGAGCTCGAGTGCGTCGCGGGCGATTGACACCGAGTCGAACCTGGGTCAGTACCTGTAGTGCCAGTGCCCGCCAGGGCCCGGTAGCTGGTGTTCCACAGCCACTCCACCGGGCCCCGGCGGAACCTGCTCAGCCAGACGTGTGCGAAGGCCATCACCACCGCGGCCACCGTGAGGTAGATCGCGACCGTGGCTGCAACTCGCTGTGATGCGGGAATCGAGGCGGCCAGCCCGAGACCCCAGCCGTAGCAGATCGCCGAAGCGACGAGGTTCTGCAATACGTAACTGGACAAGGCCATTCGGCCGACTTCGGCAAGCCGTCGGCCGGGCCAACCCGGGGTGGGACGCCGGATGTAGAGTTCGGCGACCATGGCCAGAAGGGCCAGCGAGACGAACGGTGCCACACCGTAACGGGCCAGGAGCAAACCGCTGTCTCCGCCGGCGACCTCAAGGGCGATGTCCAGCGGCAGTGCCACTCCGAGGCCGATCCAGATGAGCCTGCGGCGCAGTACTGCTCCGCGCGCCTCCAGCACGCCCGCGTGAAAGAGGCGTGCTCCCAACAAGAAGAGTGCTATCGACATCGGGAAGATCAGCACGGTTTCCAGGCGAAACAGGGCCGAATGCTCGACGCGAAAGATCACCAGGTCCCAGAATGAGCCGTCCGCATACGGATTCGGATGCAGCTTCGGTGCCGGACCATCTGGTGCGGGCATCGCCATCAGCGCCCAGGTGAGCAGTGCCAGCATCGCGGCATGTACGGCGGCCGCGCCGACGATGATCCGGCGCTGCGTGCGTGATGACGTCACCAGCAGATACGAGACGATCCACCCAGTGATGGCGTAGCCCATGAGCACGTCGAATTCGGTGAACAGGACGAAATGGACGATGCCGTCGATCAGTAGCAGCAAGGCGCGCCACGGATAGGTTCCTGGCCATCGCTGTCCAGCTGCGATCGCCGTACGTTGTTGCAACGCAAGGCCGATGCCGAACATGACGGTCAGCAGCCCCAGAAACTTGCCCTGAGCCAGCAGCTGCAGCGCAACCTCCACGCCGCGCCAGGGGGAGTCGGCGGGCCCGTTGAGGTAGCCGATCAACCCCTCGGGGTTGGTGAAGATCCAGATGTTGGTGCCCAACGTGCCGAGTATCGCGATGCCGCGCAGGACGTCGAGCGAGTGCAGCCGGGTCGAGGGCATGCCGCGCACGCTACCATACGAACGTATTGGTGACGGTATGCTGGAGCGGTGAGCGCGCCGTATGAGCGGATGGCCGATGCGGTACTGAGCGTGCTGGTGGCTGAGGGCTTCGAAGGCGTCTCGGTCCGGAAAGTCGCTGCGTTGGCCAAGGTTTCGATCGGCGCCGTGCAGCACCATTTCCCGACCAAGGATGCGATGCTCGCCGCCGCGATGGACCGCGCCAGTGCACGGTTCCTGGCCCGGCTCAACGAGCGGCTGTCGCCCGACTCGCCTGCCGCGCAGCGCTTGGAGGATCTCGCAGTCGCGCTCGTGTGCCCCGATCCGCGTGACCGCGACATCAGCGTGGCGTGGTTGTTACGGCTCGCGCGAGCCGCGGTCGACGACCGGACTGCGGCGCGTCACCGCGAAGACTGGGCGCGCGTGGCGCAGTGGCTGGCCGAGGCGATCGCGGCCGCCGCCCCCGACGTCGACGCCGACCTCGCGGCGGTCGAACTGCTGGCGCTGCTAGACGGGCTCGCGTGCTCAGTCGCGGTCGAGCCCGATCGGGTCAGCGCCGAGCTGGCCGAACGGATTGCCCGCGAGCATGTTCGGCGGCTGCTGAGGTGATGTCTGCCGCCGCGGTGCTGAGCACGTCGAGTGTTGTGGCCACCGCCGGCCGCGCGCTCGCCCCGGCGCGGGTGATCGCCTCCACGCGTCTGGCCAAGGTGATGTCGCTGATGGGCAGGCGCACCAGTGCGCGGGTCAACCGCACGTGCCGCGGCATCAAGGCGATACCGATACCGGCGTGCACGAGTTCTTCGGCGACGCGGAAGTCGTTGACACGCTGAGCGATTCGGGGTGCGATGCCGGACAGGATGGTGAGCGAGTTGAGGACGTCGTCGACCATGAGTCCGCCTTCGACACCGACCCACTCCTCGTCGGCCAGGTCGGCCAGTCGGGTGTGGTCCCGGTCGGCGAGCCGGTGCTCGGGCGGCAGCAGGATGTCGAGCGGCTCTCGGAGGAGTTCGGTGGACTCGAATCGTGGCCCCCACGACGACGTATCGCGTTCGTCGCGGTGGACGACGACGATGTCGAAGTCGGCGAGCTGCGCGGGTGCCTGTGATGCCGGAACATCGATATCGCGGCCGAGAACCGTCACCCCGCGGCGTGCCGCGCCAGTGATCAACGGAGCCAACAACATCGCCGCGCCGGATGGAAAGAACGAAACTCTGACCGTGCCGCGCGGCGTCGTGCCGTAGGCATCCATTTCCGCTTTCGCGCGATCCAGCGCCGCGAGCACGGCGTCGGCGTGGCCGACCAGAACCCGGCCGGCGTCGGTCAGCCGCAGGCGTCTGCCGTCGGGTTCGACGAGCGGCACACCGGCCTCCCTCGCCAGGATCTTCAGCTGCTGCGACACGGCCGACGGGGTCATGGACAACACCCGCGCGACCGCGGCCACCGTGCCGTGGTCGGCAAGTTCGCGCAGCATCCGCAGGCGGCCGGCATCCATGTAGTAATACTACATATAAACTGTAGAAACATTAGCTTGACTGAATAAAGTCTGACTCGCAGGCTGGTCGTCATGCCCAACTGCCGTACCGATCTCGCTGTGCTGTGCGTGGCCGTGGTGTGGGGATCCAGCTACCTCGCGATGAAGGCGATCGCCGGTCCCGACACCGTCTTCGCCGTACTGACCGTGCGGTTCGCCCTGGCCGCGGCGGTACTCGCAGTCGTACTGAGCCGTCGATTGCGGACACTGACCAGGGCCGAGGTGGTTTCGGGTGCGGCGGGCGGGACCCTGCTCGCAGCCGTGTGCACGTGCGAAACCTACAGTGTGACACAGACTTCGGCATCCAACGCCGGGCTGATCATGGCGCTGACCATCGTCGCGACGCCGATACTGCAGCGGTCGGCCGTCGCGCCGCGGTTCTATGTCGCCGGGGCGCTCGCGGTGCTCGGCTGCGGGCTACTGACCCAGGCGGGTGGGTTGTCCTGGCCCGGCGTCGGTGACATTGTCATCGCCGCGGCAGCGCTGCTCCGCGCGGTGCACGTGGTCGCGATGGCGCGCCTGTCGCGTGCGTGCGAGATCGACCCCGCCCGAACCACTCTCGTTCAGCTCGTCACCGTCGCCGCAGTGTCGATGCTGCTCACCGGCGCCTCCGGACAGTCCGTCGGCGCACTGGCGACGACGCTGAGCCAGGCGCAGTGGGTGCTCATCTGCTACCTGGCCTTGGCGTGCACGGTGTTCGCGTTTCTCATCCAGTTGCGGACGCTTTCCACAACGAGCCCGGCGCGCGTGAGCCTGCTGCTGGGCACCGAGCCGTTGTGGGCCGCCGTCATCGGCGTGACTCTGGCCGGAGACGCGGTGACGGCGGCCGGCTTCGCCGGCGCGGCGCTGGTGTTGGCGGGCACCGCCTGGGGCCGGGCCGTCCTGACGGAGGTCACCGACGCTCCAGCTCCAGGTAAGCGTCGCGGCCGGCCAGGCTCACCGCGACGTCGGCGATCAGTGGATCGAAAAACCGCTGCCGGTACAACGGATCGACGCTTGTGCTCACCGTGAAATACAACCCGGACAACACCGCCACGAACAGTGACATGTGCACCACGGTTTGGGGGAGCGGGATATGAACGCCGAACCACGTTCCGGCGCAGGGCGGTTCACCCACCTGGCAGGCGTCCTCGGCCGACCAGAGTACGAGCACGTCATCGGGGATGGCGATCGTACCGAGCCCGAGGAAGAACACGAACAGCCCAATGGTGAAGAACACCACCTGAATTGCCTGGGACACCACCATCACGGCCACCACGTTGAACTGCTCGGCCAGCGACAGCGGTGTGCGTCGCGGCGCTGCCGCACCGGCTGATGCCAAAGGCGTGCTGGCCAACAGCGTGGCGGGGTCGTCGAGCGCCGCGCGGTCCTCCCGCAACGCGCGGACCTCGTCGCGAATCGTCGCGACCATGAACAGGATCGCTATCGCGGCCAGGAATGCGATCGTCTCCCACAGCCGCTGGCGGGTCATGCGGGCCGACAACTGCCACAGCTCGCCGGTGAAGTACACGACCACGGTCAACATCATCAACGGCAGCGCCCGGCTCATCAGTGTGCCGAGCGCGCCGAGCTGAACCCACGCGAACCGGAACGCCCACAGCGCGATCGAGCCGAACCCGAGGTAGGTCAACCACACCGCCAGCAGCGCGACGACCGCGAAGCCGGACGCCTCGGCGGCGGCGAAACCCGAGAAACCGCCGTCGGCGAACGGCAGACCGAACACGAACAGCGCCATCACCAGCAGTGCACCGGACCGCCTTCCGGCATCGCTTCGAGTGGTCCTGGCGCGATGCAGCATTTCGAGTGCGAACGGTGCGGCCAACAACACGACCGTGAGCAGTCCCAGCTTGACCACTGCGCCGACGTCCACGTCGGGTTCGGTGACTTCGGCCAACGCCAATGTCAGTGCGATCATCCCGCCGAGCGCGCTCACCATCGGTGCCGACCGCTCGATCAGCCGGTGGGACCGGACCCGGCGGGTCAGCACCAACGGCAGCCCGCGATGGAGAAACCAGTCGTGCACACCGCGCATGTCGGCCACGGGCATATTGTGCGCGACAGCGCCCGGCGCGGCCGTGCAGCACGCCGAGATGGCGGAATCGGGGTCCTGATGGTGGACTGGTCCGGATATGACACGCATGCCCGACCGCTTGTCCCGGCTGGTTCAGCCCAGATATTGGGGTGTGTCGGCACGCTCGGCCGCGGTGGCGGGCAGCGTGGTGTTCGTGGCGCTCACGGTGGCCGGTGTGGTCCTGGCTGCGGTGGTGTACCGGACCCTGCTGTCCGGCGTGGAAAGCGCAGCGGTGCACCGCGTCGGTCAGATCTCGGCCGACCTGGAATCCGGCGGGCCGGCCCAACTCGACGCCACCTTGCTCGCTACCGATCGACGGGTTCTCGCCGTTCAGGTGATGACACCGAACGGGACGGTCGTCCGGCGGTCGCCCTCGGCGCCGACCACGCCGATGATTCCGCTCGACGAGATCGGCCCTGGCCTTCAGATCGGCATTCCGGAACACGCCTCGCCGTTCGGCCAGATCCAGTTCAGCTCAGGGACAGTCGACACCCGCAGCGGTCGCTACATCGTGCTGGTCGGCGAGGGCACCGAGGCGGTGATGTCGACAGTGCAGGCCGTCGCCGTCGCGCTCGCCGTGTGGACACCACTCGTCATGGTGGTTTCCGCCGCGGCGACGTTCGTGCTCGTCCGGCGGTCGATGCGCTCGGTCGACCGAATCAGAACACGTGTGGCCGAGATCAGCACATCCGATCTGGCCGAGCGGGTGCCGGTGCCGAACAGCCGCGACGAGATCGCCGCACTGGCGCAGACGATGAACGAGATGCTGGCCCGGATCGAGGACGGCCACGCCGCGCAGAAGAGGTTCGTCGCCGACGCTTCGCACGAGCTGCGCAGCCCGTTGGCGACGATCATCTCCGCTCTGGAGGTGGCGGCCGATCATCCGGAGCTGCTCGACCAGGACCTCGCGGTCAGCACGCTCATGCCCGAGGCTCACCGGATGCGGTCGCTGGTCGATGATTTGTTGTTGCTGGCCCGCGCCGACGAACACGGGCTCGCCATGCGGCGCGACGACGTCGATCTCGACGACCTGGCGGCACGGCAAGCCGACAAGCTGCGACGGGAAACGGCTTTGCAGGTGCGGGCCGACATCGCTCCGGCACGGGTAACCGGTGACGCGGGCGCGCTCGCGCGAGTGCTCCGCAATCTCGTCGACAATGCGGCACGACATACGGTTTCGCTGATCGACATCGCGGTGCGAACCGACGGAGATCATGCCGTCATGACTGTCGGCGACGACGGGCCCGGCATTCCCGAGGCGGACCGGCTGCGGGTATTCGATCGCTTCGTCCGGCTCGACCCAGATCGGTCACGCCGCGGTGGCGGATCGGGACTCGGTTTGGCGATCGTCGCGGAAGTCGTTGCGGCACATCATGGCAGCGTGCGGATCGAGGACGGCTGCGCGGGCGGGACGTGCGTGACCGTTCAATTGCCCCTGGCCGGTGCGTCGTATTCACCGGAATCGAGCCGATAGCCGACACCGCGGACCGTGCCGATCGTGTTGGTGCCGAACGGAATATCGATCTTGCGCCGCACGTATCCGATGTACACCTCGACGACGTTGTCGGGCCCCTCGTAGTGGGCGTCCCATACGTTACGCAGGATCTCGGTCTTGGTGACGACCGTGTCCTTGTTGCGCATGAGGAATTCCAGCAGCCCGTACTCGCGCGGCGTCAACGCGATGGACGTCCCGCACCGTTCGACGGTGCGGCGGGCCGGATTCAGCGACAGCGTGCCCGCGGTCAGCACCGTCGGTCGTTGCGGTGCGCCGCGGCGGACCAGGGCGCGCAGCCGGGCCACCAACACCCGAAACGAGAACGGTTTGGTCAGGTAGTCGTCGGCGCCCAGATCAAACGCGTCGGTCTGGTCGTACTCACCGTCTTTGGCGGTCAGCATCAGGACCGGCGTCCACACGCCTTGTCCACGCATGCGGCGCAACACTTCGTAGCCGCTGATACCCGGCAGCATGATGTCGAGCACCACGACGTCGAATTCGTGCTCGGTGGCCTGCCACAGGCCGTCGACGCCGTCCGCGGCCGTCACCGCGACGAAACCCTCGGCCTGCAGTCCGACGGTCAGCGTCGATGCCAGCCGCGGCTCATCCTCGACGACCAGCACCTTCAAGTACGGCACATCCCTTCATGCGCGGGTGGCCGGCGCGTCACGTTTCGGGCAACCAGTCAAGTGTCAACGAGAGCGTGACGTGACGAAACGTGAGGCGCCGCCCCTGTTCTGGCTTCTATTGTGCCGCGATCAGTTCATGTTCCATGGTTCGCCGTAGGTGGTGACGCTGTCACCGGTCGAGGCGATCAGGCGGGCGAACGGACGCAGCAGCACACCGCCGGCCGCACCGGTCACGGTGCCGTGGGCGTTGGACACTGCGACCCCACCGGCCGCACCGGAGACGTCCACCGAGAAGGTGGCGACTTCCTGGATGCCCGGGCCGTTGCCCAGGTCGGCCGAGATCGACACGCCGGGAAACAGGTTGGGTGTGATCACGGAGTCCAGGCCGAACGGCGGCTGGGTGATGTTGCCCTGGTCGATGAGGATGTTGGGGGTGGTGTAGCTGAAGTTGATGCCGACGCCCAGCGACCACGGGAAGCCGATCTGGTAGCCGAGTTCCAGGGTGCCCTCGAACTCATCGGCACCGGGGCCCGCGACGATGTAGCGGGCGCGACCGGAGTGGAACCACTCACGGGTCAGGCGGTTGCGGTCCAGGGGGAACACACCGTTGAGGAAGGTGTCCCACTGCTGCACCGTGAGCGTGCGGTCCTGACCGTCAACAAGGCTGAGCTCGTTGTCCAGACCGGCGTGTGCGGTTCCCGTGCTCGCGAACAGACCCGCGACGGCCGCAATTATCGCGGTAATCAACGCGATCAGCATCCGACTGATTGCCTTCATTTTCTCCCTAGCTATGTCAACGCCGATAAACCTCGCTGCGGTCGCCGTTGACCTAGAGGCCGGATGAGAGTGCCAAGTGATCGCTGTGAAGACGCTGAGAAGGCGTCATCCGATGGGAGTTGCCTGCTCAACGGCCGATCCCAGGCGAGTTGGAAGTCGCCGAATTCTCAATGTTCGTCAGGAATTTGCCGGTTGTTCAGTTGAAGAAAGGCGCGTTGGGACGCCTCAAGGAATGGCGAATTGTCGACCGCGAAATCGTTTCATTGTCGTTATTCCGGGTTTGAGATCCGGCGGTGGGGCGGCTCCGAGGCGGCGCTCCGATGGTCATGGTAACGATTCGATAACGTCACTGATGTTTCTTCAACTTTTTTCGGCGACGCCGTTTGCGCAGCTCAGACTGGCTTGATGGGAGGGGAAGCCAGCGCGGATCGCGGTGTCGCGGCTTGATCATGACCCACGCGTGTGCTTACGGTCCCAGGCACCGATGACGTGAACTGACGATGATTGCTGACTGTTCGGTGGTGACTTTCAACTCGATATGCGCGTTTTAGAAAGCGCCCCGGGACGCCATTCCCGGGAAGAATTCCTGCGCCCGCCGCAGGGCTCCGATGCGATCGGCATCCGCGATCTCGCGGCGGCCACCGGAGTGCTCGATCTCAATTCCACCTACGCGTACCTGCTGCTGGCGACAGATTTTGCTGCCACGTCAATTGTGGCCGAATCCGGTGGCGAACTGCGTGGGTTCATCACGGGATATCACCCACCGCCGCGGCCGGACGTACTGTTCGTCTGGCAGGTTGCCGTCGCCCCGGCAGCGCAGGGCAGCGGCCTGGCCGGCGCGATGCTCGACGGGCTCGTGCGCCGCGTGCGCACGCAACGGCGTGGACATCCCATCACCGTGGAAGCCACTGTGTCGCCGGGAAATGCGGCCTCACGCGCGTTCTTCGGCGCCTTCGCGCGCCGCCACGGCGTACCCCTCATCGAACATCCCCATTTCGAGAGCGATCTCCTCGATGCCGAAGGCGGCCACGAGGACGAACCGATCCTGCGGATCGGCCCGATCGCGACCCCGTTGTCCCGCTGAGGTTTCACGCTCAAATCCGTTTTATAAGTAGCGATTTCCCTTTGATCGGAGGATCTCTCTTGCTGCTCGCCACGACAGCACCACTGACCGAATCCGACCTGCCCGACGTGTTCAGCTCGGTCGAATCCGAGGTTCGCAGCTACTGCCGCGGCTGGCCCACGGTCATGCAGAGCGCCACGGACTCCTGGGTGACCGACATGGACGGTCGCCGTTACATCGACTTCTTTGCCGGAGCGGGCGCGCTCAACTACGGACACAACAATCCGGTGCTCAAGGCGCCGCTGATGCAATACCTGGCTTCTGACGGCATCGTGCATTCGCTGGACATGGCAACCGAGGCCAAGCAGCGCTTCCTCGAGGCGTTCCAGCGGGTGATCCTGCAGCCGCGCGGGCTCGACTACAAAGTCCAGTTCCCCGGGCCGACCGGCGCGAACTCCGTCGAGTCGGCGCTCAAGCTCGCAAGGAAGGTCACCGGCCGCGAGTCGGTTATCAGCTTTACCAACGCTTTTCACGGGATGACCCTCGGCGCCCTCTCGGTTACGGGCAACTCCATGAAACGAGCCGGTGCGGGTATCCCGCTCGTGCATGCCACGCCGATGCCCTACGACAACTACCTCGGCGGGGTCACCGAGGACTTCCAATGGTTCGAGCGGGTGCTCGACGACTCGGGCAGCGGGCTCAACCGGCCAGCCGCGGTGATCGTCGAAACCGTGCAAGGCGAAGGCGGTCTCAACGTCGCGCGCATCGAATGGTTGCAGGCGCTCGCGGACCTGTGCCGCACGCGCGACATCCTGCTCATCGTCGACGACGTCCAGATGGGCTGCGGGCGCACCGGGCCGTTCTTCAGCTTCGAGGCCGCGGGCATCGTGCCCGACATCGTCACATTGTCGAAGTCGGTCAGCGGTTATGGACTGCCGATGGCCTTGACGCTGTTCCGCCGGGATCTCGACGTGTGGGCGCCGGGCGAACACAACGGCACGTTCCGCGGGCACAACCCGGCCTTCATCACCGCCACGGCGGCACTCGAAACATATTGGGGAACAAGTGAGTTCAGTGCCGATGTCGCACTCAAAGGCGAGCTGATCAGGTCCCGGCTCGAAGAGATCGCCGCACGCTACGACGGCGTGTCGGCGCGTGGCAGGGGGATGGCGCAAGGCCTGAAGTTCGAAGACGACGTCCGGGCCGGTGAAGTGTGCCGCGCGGCATTCGACCGGGGTGCGCTGATGGAGACCAGTGGCCCGTCCGACGAGGTCGTCAAACTGCTTCCGCCGCTGACCACGTCGCCGGGCGACCTCGAGACCGGGCTCGACATCCTGGCCGAATCGATCGCTGTCACCTTGAGCTGAGAGGGAAATACCCACATGATTGTGCGAACCACCGCGGAGATCACCGGAACCGACCGCGATGTGTCGGACGGGACATGGCGGTCCAAGAGGATCATCCTTGCCGGCGACGGTGTCGGCTTCTCCTTTCACGAGACGACCATCGAGGCCGGCTCGGTCAACGAATTCCACTATCAGCACCATGTCGAGGCCGTCTGGACCGTCGAGGGTACGGGCACGCTGACCAACCTGGAGACCGGTGAGCGCCACCCGCTCGGGCCCGGCACCATGTATCTGCTCAATGGTCATGAGCGGCACCGGGTCACGTGCGATGAGCAGCTCCGGATGCTGTGTGTGTTCAACCCGCCGGTGACCGGTCAGGAAGTTCACGACGAGACCGGCGCGTACCCGCCGCCGCAGTCGGTCGCATGAGTGCGTTGGCCGCGATCGACGACCCGTACCCGACGCGCCTCGATCACGCGATCGCGCCGATCCCTCGGCAGGACCCGACGGTGTGGGGGAGTGCGGCCGACGGCCCGCTCGATCAGGACAATCTCGACCGGATGTCGGCGCAGGGCTATCTCATCCGGCCCGACACCGTCGCCGAGGAGCGGCTGCCGTCGCTGCGGCACGAACTGGACCGGATCGCAGCAGATCTCGGGCCCGGTGATCCCCGGGTCATCCGTGAGCCCGGTGGGTCGATCCGGTCCATCTTCGAGCCGCACCTGTTGAGCGATCTCGTCGCGGAGGTGGTGCGCCTCGACACGGTGTTGCCCGTGGCACGTCAACTGCTCGGCGGCGACGTCTACATCCACCAGGCCAGGATCAACCTCATGCCGGGCTTCACCGGTACGGGTTTTTACTGGCATTCGGATTTCGAGACGTGGCACGCCGAAGACGGCATGCCGGCCATCCGCGCCGTGTCCTGCTCGATCGCGCTGACGCAGAACTACCCTTACAACGGCTCGCTCATGGTCATCCCCGGCTCGCACCAGACGTTCTATCCGTGCGTTGGCGCGACGCCGGAGGACAACCACGACACCTCGCTGGTGGTGCAGAGCATCGGCGTCCCCGATGAGAACACGCTGACCAAGGCCGTCGATCACCACGGCATCGACCAGTTCACCGGACCGCCCGGGTCGGCGCTGTGGTTCGACGCCAACCTGCTGCACGGGTCCGGGTCGAACATCACGCCGTTGCCGCGATCGAACATCTTCCTGGTGTTCAACTCCGTCGAGAACAAACTGGAGGAGCCGTACGCGGCGGCTCGGCGGCGGCCCGAATACCTGGCAGCCCGGTGCGCAACCAGCGTCACCTAGGCTGAGCCCATGCAACGGATCATCGGAACTGAGGTCGAATACGGCATATCGTCGCCGTCCGATCCGACCGCAAATCCGATCCTGACGTCGACGCAGGCGGTGCTGGCCTATGCCGCTGCCGCCGGGATCCAGCGGGCCAAGCGCACGCGGTGGGACTACGAGGTGGAGTCGCCGCTGCGCGACGCTCGCGGATTCGACCTGTCCCGGTCCTCGGGCCCGCCGCCGATCGTCGACGCAGACGAGGTCGGGGCCGCCAACATGATCCTGACCAACGGCGCCCGGCTCTACGTGGACCACGCCCATCCCGAGTACTCGGCTCCCGAGTGCACCGATCCGATGGACGCGGTGATCTGGGACAAGGCAGGCGAACGGGTCATGGAGGCCGCCGCCCGCCATGTCGCGAGCGTGCCAGGCGCCGCCAAACTGCAGCTCTACAAGAACAACGTCGACGGCAAGGGCGCCTCGTACGGTTCGCACGAGAACTACCTGATGAGTCGCCAGACGCCGTTCTCGGCCGTGATCGCCGGGCTGACGCCGTTCATGGTGTCGCGCCAGGTGGTCACCGGATCGGGCCGCGTCGGCATCGGGCCGTCCGGCGACGAGCCGGGGTTCCAGCTGTCGCAGCGCGCCGATTACATCGAGGTCGAGGTCGGCCTGGAAACCACGCTCAAGCGCGGCATCATCAACACGCGCGACGAGCCGCACGCCGACGCCGACAAGTACCGGCGTCTGCACGTCATCATCGGCGATGCGAACCTGGCCGAAACGTCGACCTACCTGAAAGTCGGCACCACCTCGCTCGTACTCGATTTGATCGAGGAAGGCATCGACCTCAGCGATCTGGCGCTGGCCCGGCCGGTGCACGCCGTTCACGTCATCAGCCGGGACCCGTCACTGCGGGCGACCGTGGCCCTCGCCGACGGCCGCGAGTTGACCGCGCTTGCGCTGCAACGGATCTATCTGGATCGCGTGGCCAAACTGGTCGACGGCCGCGATCCCGACCCGCGCGCCAGCCACGTCGTCGAGACGTGGGCCAACGTTTTGGACCTTCTTGAACGCGATCCCATGGAATGCGCGGATCTGCTGGACTGGCCGGCCAAACTTCGGTTGCTGGAAGGCTTCCGCAACCGCGAGAACCTGAGCTGGTCCGCGCCGCGCCTGCACCTGGTCGACCTGCAGTACTCCGACGTCCGGCTGGACAAGGGGTTGTACAACCGGCTGGTGGCCCGCGGTTCGATGAAGCGGCTCGTCACCGAACAGCAGGTGCTCGACGCGGTGGACAATCCACCAACCGATACCCGCGCCTACTTCCGCGGCGAATGCCTGCGCCGCTTCGGCGCCGACATCGCCGCGGCCAGCTGGGACTCGGTGATCTTCGACCTCGGCGGCGATTCGCTCGTCCGGATTCCAACCCTCGAACCGCTCCGCGGCAGCAAGGCGCACGTCGGCGCACTGCTGGACTCCGTCGACAGCGCCGTGGAGCTGGTCGAACAACTGACCACCTAGAAGTCCCCACCGGTGCGCTATCCCGAGCAATTCGGGTGTCGACCGGTACTGTGGAAGAACCGGTAGGGCAGTAGTGAGCCCGCCGATGACAATTGCAGGAGGCAGCGATGGCTCAGGAGCAGACCAAGCGTGGCGGTGGCGGCGGCGAGGACGACGACCTCCCCGGTGCTTCGGCCGCCGGCCAGGAGCGTCGCGAGAAGCTCGCTGAAGAGACCGACGACCTGCTGGACGAGATCGACGACGTTCTCGAGGAGAACGCCGAGGACTTCGTCCGCGCGTACGTCCAAAAGGGCGGACAGTGACCTGGCCGAAGCGCGAACATCTGGCCTTCTCCCAACCGACTCTCGGAGCACCTTCCGTACCTGTGGATTTATCGTCCTTCTCTGATTTGCTGCGCCGGCAGTCGCCCGAACTGCTACCCGTGAACCGCGTCGCCGATGGCGTCCAGCCGACCAACGCGGTGCCACACGGCACGACGATCGTCGCGCTCAAGTACCCCGGCGGGGTCGTCATCGCGGGCGATCGCCGCTCGACGCAGGGCAACATGATCGCCGGTCGTGACGTCCAGAAGGTCTACATCACCGACGACTACACCGCGACCGGCATCGCCGGTACGGCCGCCATCGCCGTCGAGTTCGCCCGGTTGTACGCCGTCGAACTCGAGCACTACGAGAAGCTCGAGGGCGTCGCGCTGACGTTCCGCGGCAAGGTGAACCGCTTGGCCATCATGGTGCGCGGCAATCTCGGTGCGGCCCTGCAGGGTTTCGTGGCGCTGCCGCTGCTCGTGGGCTACGACGTCGACGATCCCGATCCGCAGAACGCCGGACGCATCGTGTCGTTCGACGCCGCCGGCGGCTGGAACATCGAGGAAGAGGGTTACCAATCCGTGGGCTCCGGCTCGATCTTCGCGAAGTCCTCGATCAAGAAGCTCTATCCGCAAGTGGTCGACGCGGATTCCGGCCTGCGCGTGGCCATCGAGTCGCTCTACGACGCGGCCGACGACGACTCCGCGACCGGCGGGCCGGACCTGGTGCGCGGCATCTATCCGACCGCGGTGACCATCGGTGCCGAAGGGGCGGTCGAGATCGGCGAGGAGCGTATCGCCGAACTCGCGCGCGAGGTCATCACCCGCCGCACGCGGACAGGCGGTGAGGGCTGATGAGCTTTCCCTATTTCATCTCGCCCGAGCAGGCGATGCGTGAGCGTTCCGAGCTCGCGCGCAAAGGAATTGCCCGCGGCCGCAGCGTGGTCGCGCTGGCTTACGACAGCGGCGTGTTGTTCGTCGCGGAGAATCCCTCGCGGTCGCTGCAGAAGGTCAGCGAACTCTACGACCGGGTCGGCTTCGCCGCGGTCGGCCGCTTCAACGAGTTCGACAACCTGCGCCGCGGCGGAATCCAGTTCGCCGACACGCGCGGGTATGCCTACGACCGTCGCGATGTGACGGGCCGCCAGCTCGCCAACGTGTACGCGCAGACGCTCGGCACCATCTTCACCGAACAGGCCAAACCGTACGAGGTCGAGCTGTGCGTGGCCGAGGTCGCGCACTACGGCGAGACGAAGGCACCCGAGCTCTACCGCATCACCTACGACGGGTCGATCGCGGACGAGCCGCACTTCGTCGTGATGGGCGGCACCACCGAGCCGATCTCGACTGCTCTCGGGGAGTCCTACGTCGAGAACGCCGACCTGGCCGCGGCCGTCAAGATCGCCGTCGCGGCGTTGAGCGCGAGCGGCAATGGGTCGGAGCCCCGCACACTTGGCCCGTCCACGCTCGAGGTCGCGGTGCTCGATGCCAAGCGCCCCCGCCGCGCGTTCCGCCGGATCACCGGTCCTGCGCTGGAAGCCTTACTGCCAGAAGCGGATTCGCAGCCGGCGGGCGACGAGAAGCCGTCAGGCGAGTAGGTTGACGACCTCTTCGGCCTCCGTGCGCTCGCGGTAGAGGCGCCAGATCCGCTCGGCGAGATCGTCGGGATTCAAGGTGCCCGTTGTCGCGCCGGCGAAGTTCTCGTTGCCGGCCATCGCCCGGTGGATGTCGCCGCGCTCGATCAGGCCGCCGATGGTGATCGTGCCCGCATAGATTCCGGCGGGTCGCAGCGCCGCGTGGAGAGTGACGGCGTAATTGCGTAGGGCCGCCGCCGCAAGCGCCAGCCCACCCAGCGGGGGCATCGGCACCACGCTGCTCAGCCCACCGGCGAAGAGCAGCCCGCCGTCGCCTCGCTGCCGCATCTCCGGCAGCAGCTGGGATGCGAAGTCGACCGCGGGTACGACGCCGTCGAGCGCGGCCTTCGCGCCCGCGGCATCGAGGTCGGCGATGTCGCCCGTTGGCGCCGTCTCGAATGCGGCCGGACCGTAGTAACCCACGTCTATGCGCCCGAACCGTTGGCGCGCTGCGTCGAGCGCAGTGCGCAACTGGACCGGGTCGTTGGCATCGGCGACATAGGCGGCCGCCTCGACGCCCTTGTCGGCCAGCGTCGCCAGGTAGGCCGAATGTCGTTGCGGGGAACGCGAAATCAGGGCCACGCGGTAGCCATCGGCGCCGAAGCGGTGCGCGACGGACATGCCGAGGCCGGGTCCTACCCCGAGGACTACCAGCACCGGAGAAGAAGTTGAGGTCATGCTCAACTTAGTACCACAAGGTGAGGACCGCCTCAACTTCGCTATGCTGGGCGGGTGTCGGCGATGCGTGCGGATGCGGTCCGCAATCGGGACCGGTTGGTGACGGCCGCAGCCGGACTGTTCACCGAGCGCGGCGTCGACGTGCCGCTCGACGAGATCGCGCGCCGCGCAGGGGTGAGTATCGGAACCCTCTACAACCACTTTCCGAATCGCGGTGCCTTGCTCGATGCGGTGTTGCCGGACCGGTTGGCCGCCATCGACCGGATGGCGCGCGACGCTCTCGACGATCCCGATCCATGGCGGGGATTCACCGGCTTCCTGGACGGCCTGTTCTCGATGCAGGCCGCCGATCGCAGCATCAACGACGCGATAGCCCGCAACCCGGTGGGCTCGGTCGACGTCGCCGGAGAGTGCGGGCGGGCCGGTGGCCTGTTGGAGGCGGTGGTCGAGCGCGCCAGGGATGCCGGAGTGCTTCGCGCCGACTTCGGCACCGACGACCTCGCGACGCTGATGTGGGCGATGTCGAAGGTGATCGCGATGGCCGACGGGCGCGACGCCGTCTGGCGCCGTCATCTCGGCTTCGTGCTGGACGGACTGAAGTCCCCGGTCAGCTGACCGCCCCGCGGATGAGCGCGGCGAACTCCTCCGGGCATTCGATCGGCGTGAAATGGCCTGCGCCATTGACCTCGTGCAGCCGGACGTCGACGAAGTAATGCTCGAGCCGGTCGGCCCAAGTCTGTGGGAACAGCGGATCGTGTTGCGGCCACAGCACGTCGGTACTGGCGTGGATCTTGACGGCGCGGCCCGGTGGCAGCTCGGTGAGTGACTGCGCGACTGTGCCGGCCCCCGCGCGGTACCAGCTCAGTGACGCGGTGAACGCGCCGGGTAGGGCGTAGTCGGCGACGAGGCGGTCCAGGTCGTCTTCGGAGACGTGGAACGCCGGACCCGACCAGTGGTCCCAGAAGTACCGCAGGTACTCGCGCACGGCGTCTGGGTTGCCGTCGATCATGCGGTCGGCGATCGGCAGCTGGTGAAACGCCTGGTACCAGAACTCGTGCATGGCGTGCGGGCTCAGCACACGGTCCCCTGCGCCGGGCAGGGGCGGCGAAAGCACGAGTGCCTTGACCAGGTGTGGATGCATGCGGGCCACGCTCTGGGCGACCCGGCTGCCGACGTCGTAACCCGCGAGCACCACGTCGTGAAGGCCGAGCTCGTTGATGAGACCCACCACGCTCGCGGCCTGGGCGCTGGCGCTGTAGAAGTGCTGTACGGCCACCGCATGCTTGTCCGAGCCGCCGAAACCGCGCAGATCGGGCACGACCACATCGGCCACATCGGTGAGCAGCGGCACGACGTGCCGGTGGTCGCGCCGGTTGCCCGGCCAGCCGTGCAGCAGCATCACGGCGGGGCCGCCCGCGACGCCGTGCCGGTCGAAGGCCAGTCGGAATCCGTCCACTGGAGCGCTTCGCGACGACCTCGACGACATCGCTCAATTCTCATCCCCGCCGCCGGGTTATGTGCCGGGTTGGCCGATCAGTGCGTGAAGGTCTCGCGGCGCCAGCCGGCATAGGTGAGCCACAGCCCCATCGCGGTCAGCAGCAGAAAGAAGACCCGGGCGACCACGAGCAGGGCCGGGCTGCTGACGGTCGCGGTGGCGCCGGAATCGATTGCTGACGGAATCGCCATCATCGCCAGCCCGCGCAATCCGACGAACCACCCGAACAGGGAGATCAGCACCGCCGTGACGCTGTACCAGTACTGGTGGAACGCGATCACGACCAGGCCCATCACGAGCATGGCCGCCCCGAGGATCCACGGCAGGACGGCATTGTCGAACAGCCCGCCGAGCAGACCGGCGAGATCGGGCAGGCGGATGGCGATGATGAGCGTCGCGATCGCGACGAACGGCCCGAGCACGCGGGCGAATGCCCTGGTGCGCTGTCGGGCTTCGAGTGTTGCGTGCGGCATGAGCCTCCTATCGATAAACCGACGGACGGTCTATTTTTAGGTTAGGCTCGTAGCGAAGCAACCGTCAATGGGAGGTCGCCTTGGCCCGTCGGGTGAAGCCGGAGGAGTACGCCGCGCGCCGCGGTGAGATTCTCGACGCCGCCTTGCAGCTCATCCATGACAAGGGCTACGAGAAGATGACCGTCGAGGACGTGTTGGCCAAGCTGAAGATCTCCAAAGGCGCGCTCTACCACTACTTCGGCTCCAAACAGGCTCTGCTCGAAGGCATTGTCGACACGCTCGCCGACAGCGCGGCTCGGCCGCTGCGCGCAGTGGTCGACGACACCGGACTCGGCGCGGTCGCCAAGCTCAACGCGTATATGCGCGCCTCGGCCGCTTGGAAGGCCGACAATCCGATCGCGGTGGCAACGCTCATGCACCTGTGGCGCGACGAGAATGCGCTGTTCCGGCAGAAGCTCGCCCAGGGGTCGATGCGTATCTCGACACCCATGCTCGAAGCGATCATCCGGCAGGGCTGCGACGAAGGTGTGTTCGACGTCGCGTTCCCGCACGAGGCCGCGATGTTCGTCGCGGGCCTCGACGGGGTGGTGGCCGATGCCTACGCCACCGCCATCGAGGAGGACGGGCGAAGTGGAACCGACATCAGCGGCCCGCGCGCACAGCGCGTCCTCGGCGCCTACTTGCAGGCGTTCGAACGGATTCTCGGCGTTACACCGGGGTCGCTGACCGTACCGGGCTGAGCCGACTCGGGCGACGCGCAAACCACGCCTTGCCCACCGTTCCTGTGAAGCACCCCGTAAGCTCGATAACGTGCAGCGACGAATCATGGGCATCGAGACGGAATTCGGTGTGACCTGCACGTTCCATGGCCATCGCCGGCTCAGTCCCGACGAGGTCGCCCGCTATCTCTTCCGCCGGGTGGTGTCGTGGGGCCGCAGTTCCAACGTCTTCCTACGCAACGGCGCCCGGTTGTATCTCGATGTGGGCAGCCACCCCGAGTACGCCACGGCCGAATGCGACAACCTGGTCCAGCTGGTGACCCACGACCGCGCCGGTGAGCGCGTCCTGGAGGATCTGCTGATCGATGCCGAGCAGCGGCTGGCCGACGAAGGTATCGGCGGCGACATCTACCTGTTCAAGAACAACACGGATTCGGCGGGCAACTCCTACGGTTGCCACGAGAATTACCTGATCGTGCGGGCCGGCGAGTTCTCCCGGATATCGGATGTGCTGCTGCCGTTCCTCGTGACTCGCCAGCTCATCTGTGGCGCGGGCAAGGTGCTGCAGACGCCGAAGGCGGCCACGTTCTGCCTGAGCCAGCGCGCCGAGCACATCTGGGAGGGCGTCTCGAGCGCGACCACGCGCAGTCGTCCGATCATCAACACCCGTGACGAGCCGCACGCCGACGCCGAGAAGTACCGCCGCCTGCACGTCATCGTCGGGGACTCCAACATGTGCGAGGCGACCACCATGCTCAAGGTGGGCACCGCATCGCTCGTGCTGGAGATGATCGAGGCCGGGGTTCCGTTCCGCGACTTCTCGCTCGACAACCCCATCCGCGCGATCCGCGAAGTGAGCCACGATCTCACCGGTCGGCGTCCCGTCCGGCTCGCCGGCGGCCGCCAGGCCAGTGCCCTCGACATCCAGCGCGAGTACTTCACGCGCGCCGTCGAGTATCTGCAGACCCGCGAGCCGAACACCCAGATCGAGCAGGTGGTCGATCTGTGGGGCCGCCAGCTCGATGCGGTCGAGAGCCAGGACTTCGCGAAGGTCGACACCGAGATCGACTGGGTGATCAAGCGCAAGCTGTTCCAGCGTTACCAGGACCGCTACAACATGGAGCTGTCCGACCCGAAGATCAGTCAGCTCGATCTCGCCTACCACGACATCAAACGCGGTCGCGGAGTGTTCGACCTGCTGCAGCGCAAGGGTCTGGCCGCCAGGATCACCACCGACGAGGACATCGACGCGGCGGTCGACACGCCACCGCAGACCACGCGGGCCAAGCTGCGCGGCGAGTTCATCAGCGCCGCACAGGAAGCGGGCCGCGATTTCACCGTCGACTGGGTTCATCTCAAGCTCAACGACCAGGCGCAGCGAACCGTGCTCTGCAAGGATCCGTTCCGGTCGGTCGACGAGCGGGTCAAGCGGCTCATCGCCAGCATGTAGCCGGACGGCGGGCTGAGCCTTGTCCGGCGACACTTCGAGCCCACTGATCTACGGTTGCGGACAACCGACGCCCTAAGCTGTTGCGAGTGGCGGTCTCCAAAGTCGAGCGGTTGATGAACCTCGTGATCGCACTGCTGTCCACCCGGACCTTCCTGCCCGCCGAGAAAATCCGGACGAGTGTCGCGGGCTACGCCGACAGTCCCAGCGACGAGGCGTTCTCCCGGATGTTCGAGCGCGACAAGAACGAACTGCGCGATCTGGGCATCCCGCTCGAGACCGGACGGGTGTCGAAGTTCGACCCGACCGAGGGCTATCGCATCAACCGGGACTCGTACGCGCTTCCGCCCGTGCAGCTGACCGCCGACGAGGCCGCCGCGGTGGCCGTCGCGACCCAGTTGTGGCAGTCGCCCGAACTGGTCACCGCAACCCAGGGCGCACTGCTCAAGTTGCGGGCCGCCGGGGTAGACGTCGACGCCGACGACGCCGGGGTCGCCATCGCATCGACAGCGACCCTTCCCGGGCTGCGCGGCTCCGAGGAGGTGTTGCGAATCCTGTTGTCGGCCATCGATTCCGGCCGCGCCGTCCAGTTCGAACACCGCCCGATGCGCAGCGCCGGGTACACGACGCGAAACGTCGAACCGTGGGGCATCGTCACGCACCGCGGCCGGTGGTACCTCGTCGGGCATGACCGCGACCGCGACGACACCCGCACGTTCCGGCTGTCCCGCATCGACTCCGGGGTCAGGCCGGTCGGTCCCGCCGGTGCCGTGAGCAAACCCGACGGCGTGAATCTTCGCGAAATCGTCAGCCGGGTCGTCGCCGAGTTGCCGACCGGGGAACAGGCCAGGGTGTGGATCGCCGGAGGCCGTGCGACCGCGTTGCGCCGTCAGGCCGTTGCGTCCGCACCACGGACGCTGGGCGGGCGTGCGGGCGAGGAGATCACCGTCGATCTCGGGATGTCGGACCGGCTGGCCCGCGAGATCGCCAGTTACGGTGCGGATGCGGTGGCGCTCGAACCGCAATCCTTGCGTGACGAGGTGGTGGCGCGGTTGCGGGCGCAGGCAGGAGGCGGCCGATAATGAGGGTCAGCGAGGAGCCGGAGGCGGATCGCGCATGAGTCAGGTGTCGACACGGTTGGTTCGGCTGCTCAACATGGTGCCGTACTTCCAGGCGAATCCGAAGGTGACGCGGGCCGAGGCCGCGGCGGCGTTGGGCGTATCGGACAAACAGCTCGACGCAGACCTGGACCAGCTCTGGATGTGCGGCCTCCCCGGTTACAGCCCCGGCGATCTCATCGATTTCGACTTCGTCGGCGACACGATCGAGGTGACGTTCTCGGCGGGTGTCGACCATCCGCTGCGGCTCACGTCGACGGAAGCCACCGGCGTCCTGGTCGCGCTGCGGGCCCTGGTCGACGTGCCCGGCATGGTCGACCCAGAGGCCGCTCGCAGCGCGATCGCCAAGATCGAGTCCGCCGCGGGCAGCCAGCGGGCCGCGGTCGAGGAGTCCATTCCGGAGGAATCCGGTGCGGCCGCTGCCGTGCGGGCAGCGGTGCGCGACGGTCGCGCGGTGACGCTGGAGTACTACTCGGCCTCGCGTGATTCGCTCACGAGCCGCACGGTCGATCCGATCCGCGTCGTGCTGGTCGGGGACAACAGCTACCTGGAGGCGTGGTGTCGCAGCGCCGAGGCGGTGCGGCTGTTCCGGCTCGACCGGATCGTCGATGCCCACCTGCTCGACGATCCGGCGGCGCCGCCACCGCCCGCGGTACAGGCCGGCCCGGATACCTCGTTGTTCGACGCCGATCCGGCGCTGCCCGCGGCGACACTGCTGATCGAGCCTTCGGCGGCGTGGATGTTCGACTACTACCCGCTGCGCGTGGTCACCGAATTGCCCGACGGCGCCTGTGAGGCCGCGATGACCTATGCCTCCGAGGAGTGGATGGCGCGATTCGTCCTCGGGTTCGGCTCGGCGGTGCGGGTCCTGGCCCCCGACTCGTTGGCGCAACGGGTCCGGCACTCGGCCGCGGAGGCCTTGCGCGCCTACGACGCCGAGGCCGGACACGGGTAGACTCGCGGCAGACGTCTGGAGGTAACCAAATTGGGTGGTCTACAACCCTGGCACTGGGTCATTGTCATCGCGGTGTTCGTGCTGCTCTTCGGCGCCAAGAAGCTGCCGGACGCGGCTCGCTCACTCGGCAAGTCGATGCGGATCTTCAAGTCCGAGATCAAGGAGATGCAGTCCGAGTCCAAGGCGGAGGAGGCTGCGCCCGCCAAGCCGATCACCTCCGAGCGAGTCGAGACGCCTGCTCCCGAGCAGCAGTCCCCGGACCGCCACACGGCCTGACTCGGCCGACATCCTGACCGCGGTCACCGGCCGCGTCGTGAGGCTGCGTCTCCCACAGGCCTGGTGAAGCAACACACGTGCAGACCCCCGGTATCTTCAAGAAGTTCGATCCCCGCCATCGCCGTTCGCGGGTCAACCCCGACGGCACCATGTCGCTGGTCGACCACCTCCATGAACTCCGCAACCGACTGTTGATCGCGGTCGCCGCGATCGTCGTCACCACGATCTTCGGGTTCCTGTGGTACACCCACGGCATCTTCGGGTTCCACAGCCTCGGTGAATGGCTGCGTGGCCCGTATTGCGCGCTGCCCGAGTCGGCACGCGCCAGCATCACGCCCGACGGGGAGTGCCGCCTGCTGGCCACCGCGCCGTTCGACCAGTTCATGCTGCGCCTCAAGGTGGCCATGGCGGCCGGGGTGGTGCTGGCCTGTCCGGTATGGCTCTACCAGCTGTGGGCGTTCATCACGCCGGGCCTGTACAAGAAAGAACGCCGGTTCGCGATGGTGTTCGTCGGCTTCGGCGCCGTTCTGTTCATCGCGGGCGCCGTGCTGGCCTACGTCGTGCTGGCCACCGCGCTGGGCTTCCTGCTGACGGTCGGCAGCGACGTCCAGGTCACTGCGCTCTCGGGCGACAAGTACTTCGGGTTCCTGATCAACCTGCTGCTGGTGTTCGGCATCAGCTTCGAATTCCCGCTGCTGATCATCATGCTCAACCTGGTCGGCATGCTCACCTACGAGCGGCTCAAGGCGTGGCGGCGCGGCCTGATCTTCGGCCTGTTCGTGTTCGCGGCGTTCGCGACCCCCGGCTCCGACCCGTTCACGATGCTCGCGTTGGCGTGCGCGCTCACCGTGCTGTTGGAGTTCGCCATCCAGGTGGCCCGGTTCAACGACAAGCGCAAGGCTAGGCGCGAGGCGCTCGAAGTACCCGAGGACGAGGCGGCGCCCATCGGCGAAGCCGAGCCGATCGAGGCGCCGAGTCCGGTCTCCGCACCGTCTCGGCTCACGGTCGACGAAGATGCCACCTGACGTGGATGTCGGGTCGCGTGGCGAACTGGGCCGGGAATTGGCTGCGTTCACCGCGCAGCTGCCGTTCGCCCTCGACGGTTTTCAACTGCGTGCCTGTAAGGCGCTGGAGAACGGGCACGGGGTCCTGGTGTGCGCACCCACCGGCGCGGGCAAGACGGTGGTCGGCGAATTCGCCGTGCACCTGGCATTGGCGGCCGGCCGCAAGTGTTTCTACACCACACCGATCAAGGCGCTGAGCAACCAGAAACACAACGATCTCGTCGCGCGCTACGGTGCGGAGAAGATCGGGTTGCTCACCGGTGACCAGTCGATCAACGGCGACGCCGACGTGGTGGTCATGACCACCGAAGTGCTGCGCAACATGCTGTACGCCAATTCACAGGCGCTGTACGGGCTTTCCCATGTGGTCATGGACGAGGTGCACTTCCTCGCCGACCGCATGCGGGGCGCGGTGTGGGAAGAGGTCATCCTGCATCTGCCCGAGGATGTGCGGCTGGTGAGCCTGTCGGCCACCGTGAGCAACGCCGAGGAATTCGGCGGCTGGATCCAGACCGTGCGCGGTGACACCACCGTCGTCGTCGACGAGCACCGCCCGGTTCCGCTCTCGCAGCACATGCTGGTCGGTAAGCGGCTCTTCGACTTGTTCGAGGGCAGCGACAGCATGCTGGTCGACCCGAATCTGTTGCGCCACATCAGCCATCGCCGGGAGGCTGACCGACTCGCCGACTGGCAGCCCCGCGGGCGCGGCCGCGCGCGGCCACCGCAGCTCTATCGCCCACCGGGCCGGCCGGATGTGATCGGCAGCCTCGACGCCGCGGGCCTACTGCCCGCCATCACGTTCGTGTTCTCGCGCGCCGGGTGCGACGCCGCGGTCAAACAGTGCCTACGTTCGCCGCTGCGGTTGACGACCCAGGAGGAACGGGCGGCCATCGCCGCGGTGGTCGACCGCCGTTGTGCCGATCTCGCCGAAGCCGATCTGATCGTGCTGGACTATCACCAATGGCGCGAAGGGCTCTTGCGCGGTCTCGCCGCCCATCACGCCGGCATGCTGCCCGTCTTCCGGCACACCGTCGAGGAGTTGTTCACCGCGGGTCTGGTGAAGGCCGTGTTCGCCACGGAGACACTGGCATTGGGCATCAACATGCCGGCCCGCACGGTTGTGCTCGAGCGGCTGGTGAAGTTCAACGGCGAACAGCATGTGCCGTTGACACCGGGGGAGTACACGCAGCTCACCGGCCGGGCCGGCCGGCGCGGCATCGACGTCGAGGGTCACGCGGTCGTGCTGTGGCGCCCCGACGACAGCACCGCCGAACCGGCCGAGGTCGCCGGCCTGGCCTCGACCCGCACGTTCCCGCTGCGCAGCTCGTTTGCGCCGAGCTACAACATGACGATCAACCTCGTCCAGCAGATGGGCCAAGAGCAGGCGCATGCACTGCTCGAGCGGTCGTTCGCGCAATACCAGGCCGACCGATCCGTGGTGGGTCTCGTGCGCGGCATCAGCCGCGGCGAGCGGATGCTCGCCGAGATCGCCGCCGAACTCGGCGGCGCCGACGAACGCTCGCGCGACCAGCATTGGATCGAGCCGCCCATTCTCGACTACGCGCGGTTACGCGCCAAGATCGCCGAGCGCGAACGCGCTCAGTCGAGGGCATCGCGACTGCAACGGCGTAAGGCCGCCAACGATGCGCTGGCCGATCTGCGCCGCGGTGACATCATCACCATCACGCACGGTCGTCGCGGCGGGCTGGCCGTTGTGCTCGAACCCGACCGCGACAGTGACGACCCGCGACCGCTTGTGCTGACCGAACACCGTTGGGCAGGCCGTATTTCGTCGGCGGACTACTCCGGAGCCTCCGCCCGGCTCGGCGCGATGACACTGCCCAAACGCGTCGAGCATCGTCAGCCTCGAGTGCGCCGCGACCTCGCGTCGGCGCTGCGATCGGCGGCCGCCGGGCTGGACGTGCCGTCGAACAAATCACGCCGTGGCGCGCCCGAGCGTGACGTCGACCCCGAACTCGCGGGCCTGCGCGAACAGTTGCGCCGCCACCCGGCCCAGCATTTGCCGGACCGCGACGATCTCGTCCGAGTCGCCGAGCGCTATCTACGGATCGAACGCGACAACGCCCAGATCCAGCAGAAGGTGGCGGCGGCGACGAACTCGCTGGCCCGCACGTTCGACCGAATCGTGGCGCTGCTGAGCGAACGCGGCTTCATCGAAGCCCATGGTGGTGAGCAGCGCGTGACCGACGCCGGCCGGTTGCTCGCCCGGATCTACAGCGAGAGCGACCTTCTGGTGGCCGAGTGTCTGCGCAACGGCGCGTGGGACGGGCTGCAGCCGGCCGAACTGGCAGGCGTGCTCTCGGCAGTGCTGTTCGAGTCGCGCGGCGATTCGCCAGGAGTCCCGCCCGGAGTCGACGCTCCCACAGCGGGTTTGCGCCGTGCGCTGGTCCAGACGCGGCGCTTGTCCGCGGATCTACGCGCCGACGAGCAGCGCCACCGCATCGCTCCGAGCCGCGAACCCGACGAGGGTTTCGTCGCGGCGATCTACCGCTGGGCCACGAGCGGTGACCTGGCAACCGCACTCGCGGCTTCGGACGTGGCCGGTTCGGGCTCGCCGTTGCCCGCAGGCGATTTCGTGCGGTGGTGTCGTCAGGTCCTCGATCTGCTCGACCAGGTGCGCAACGCGGCGCCCACACCCGCGCTGCGCAATACCGCGAAACGCGCCATCAACGATGTTCGACGCGGCGTCGTGGCTGTTGATGCGGGGTAGTGTGTGGCAACGGTGATAGCGAACTCAGATCAAGGAGAATCATGAGCGGACCGCAGGGATCTGATCCCTCGCAGCCGTGGCCCGGTCAGCAACCGGAGCCCGGCAGGGATCAGCCGTCGGGCGGCGAGGCGTGGCAACCGCCGGCCGGGGGCTCCGATGACCCGACCACCCACACTCCCGCGTGGCAGCCGCCCGCATACACCCAGCAACCGCAGCAGCAGTACCCGCAGTACCAGCAGCCGTCGCAGCAAGGGTACGGACAGCAGCCGCAGCAGCCGCAGTACCCGTCGACCGAGCAGTTCGGCCAGCAGCAGGGATACCCCGGCCAGTACGGCCAGCCGGGCCAAACCGGTCAACCGGGTCAGCCCGGCCAATACGGCCAGCCTGGTCAGTACGGCCAACCGGGCCAATACGGTCAGCAACCGCAGTACGGCCAGCCCGGGCAGTTCGGCCAGCCGGGTCAGTTCGGTCAGTACACCCCGCCCGGCGCCACCGAAGGTTCCAAGCGGTCGCTGGGTGTCATCGGCGGAATCGTCGGCGGTCTTGTCGCTCTCGTGATCATCGCCGTGGCGGTCACCGCGTTCTGGCTGCCCGGGTGGGCTGTCACGACCCAACTCGACATCAACAAGGCCCAGAGCGGCGTTCAGCAGATCCTCACCGACGAGACCAACGGTTACGGCGCCAAGAACGTCAAGGACGTCAAGTGCAACGACGGCGAGAACCCCACGGTGAAGAAGGGTGACACCTTCACGTGTGAGGTCAGCATCGACGGCACCAAGCGTCAGGTCACGGTCACGTTCCAGAACGACGACGGCACCTACGAGGTCGGCCGGCCCAAGTAGCCCTCAGCCGGGCAGTTGGTCCAGGGCCGTCTGCAGTCGGCTGATCGAGGAGCTCACACCGTATGCCGCGGCCAGCTCGGCGACCCTTCCCGGGTCGCCGGCGGCCAGCGGTAACACGTCCGTCGGGGTCGACAGCTTGACGGGCGCATCGGTGGCCACCCGCACCACGGGCTCGGCCGCCGCGATGTAGTCGGCGGCGGCGAGCAACTTCGTCCGATGTGCTTTCGACAGACTGGATTTCGGGTCGTCGGCGGCCGCCTGGATGGCGCTCAGCGAGCCGAAGCGGGCGAGCAGCGAGGCCGCGGTCTTCTCGCCGATCCCGGCAACGCCGGGCAGCCCGTCGGACGGATCGCCGCGTAGCAGCGCAAGCTCGGCGTACGCCGCACCGGCGCGGTCGATCGGCACGCCGTACTGCTCGGCCACTTCGCCGGGGCCGAACTTCGCGGCCTTGGCCAGGCCCCGCCCGATGTAGAGCACCCGCACCGGCGGCTTCGGGTCGTCGCGCACGAGCTGCAGCAGGTCGCGGTCGCCGCTGACCACCACGACGGGATCGTGTTGTTCGCGGGTGGCGAGCGTGCCCAGCACGTCGTCGGCCTCGAATCCCGCAGCGCCGGCCGTCGGGATGCCGAACGCATCCAGCAACTCCATGATTATGCCGACCTGAGGCGTGAGGTCGTCGGGAACCTCTTCGATGTCGGGCACCCCGTCCGGCTCCGGCTCGGCCACTCGGTGAGCCTTGTAGGACGGGATCAGCTCAACCCGCCACTGCGGCCGCCAGTCGTCGTCACGGCACACCACCAGGCGCGACGGCCGCTCCCGGCCGACCAGGGTGGCGATCGAGTCCAGAAAGCCGCGGACGGCGTTCACCGGCCGGCCGTCGGGCGCCTTGATCGACGAAGGCACGCCGAAGTACGAGCGGAACCACATGCTGGCGCCGTCGAGCAGCAGGACAGAGCTCAATTGATCCTCCGGAACAGGTAGGAGGCCGCGGTGACGGCCTTGCCGTCGGCGCCCTCGTCGTGGAGGGTCGCGCGAACGGCGATGGTGCCGTCAGCGCCGACCAGTGGCTGGGTGTCGACGCGGAACGGACCGGTCTTGCCGCGGGCCAGGAACATCACGTGCGACGAAACACCTTGCAGTGCATCGGTTTCTGCGACGCCGGCAGCGCTGTCCGACGCGGCGGTCTCCAGGATCACGAACTGCGGTCCGATATGCAGGGCGGCATCCGGTGAGGCTACTTCGACCGTCAACTCCGGCAGCGCCCAATGACCGTCGGGCCGCTTGTTGCCGCCGAACACCTGCCACAGCGGCGGCAGATCCGGCCCGTCGACGACGTCGATCGGATCGACCGGCATCTTCTGCAGACCGTCCGGCGGGCTGCCGATCGCCACGCCCTGACCTTCGGTGAGCGCGATGACGCGGTCGGGCCGATCGGCGTCGAAAATGACCGACCGGCTGTAGCCCATCTGCCTGCCGCGTCTGAGCACCTCCGAATCGACCCGGATGCGGCGGACATCGAGCCCGGGGTCGAGGATGTGGCACGAGTGGATCACCGGATTGGGCACCGCTTCGAGGTCGGACATCCCGCCGCCCTCGGGCGACGAGATGCCGAGGACCGCCAGGAGAAGTCCGCCGCTCGGGTTGCGCATGTCGCGCCGCAGGGTGACGGTGTCGTCGGCGGGGCCGAGATCCATCGACGAGTACGTACGGCCCAGATACCGGTAGCTCAGCAGCCCGCCCCAGCGCCGGCGCAGTTCGGCCGCATACGCATCGGGGTCGGCGGCGAGGTCGCGGATATCACGCAACATTCCAGCGACAGTAGCGGGTCGGCAGGGATTAGCCTCGATGCCATGACCCTCAGCCGATTCAGTACAGACGTCTACGCCAAGCGGCTCCGGATGGCCGCGGCCGCCACCGCCGACGCCGGCCTGGCCGGGCTGGTCATCACCCCTGGTTATGATCTGCGCTATCTGGTCGGCTCGCGGGCCCAGACGTTCGAACGGCTCACGGCTCTCGTGTTGCCCGCCGATGGGGACCCCACGATCGTGGTGCCGCGTCTGGAACTGGCCTCCCTCAAGGAGTCGGCGGTCACCGAACTCGGTGTCGCGGTGGCTGATTGGGTCGACGGTGACGACCCGTACCGGCTCGTGGCCGACGCACTCGGGGGCGGGCCCGCCGCGGTCGCGGTGACCGATTCCATGCCTGCGCTGCACCTGCTTCCGCTGGCAGAGATACTCGGCGTCGTACCCGTGCTCGCGACCGATGTGCTGCGACGGCTGCGCATGATCAAGGACGCCGCCGAAATCGACGCCCTACGTAAGGCGGGCGCGGCGATCGATCGAGTACACGCCAGGGTGCCCGAATTCCTCGTTCCGGGCCGCACCGAGGCCGACGTGGCCGCCGACATCGCCGAAGCGATTGTCGCCGAGGGGCATTCGGAGGTGGCGTTCATCATCGTCGGTTCCGGCCCGCACGGTGCCGATCCGCACCACGAATGTTCGGACCGCGAGCTGAAGAAGGGTGACATCGTCGTCGTCGACATCGGCGGTCCCTATGAGCCCGGCTACAACTCCGACTGCACCCGCACCTACAGCATCGGTGATCCCGACCCCGAGGTGGCGCGCCGCTACGCGGTCCTGCAGCGTGCTCAGGCGGCCGCCGTTTCCGCGGTGCGGCCCGGGGTGACCGCCGAGCAGGTCGACGCCGCGGCGCGGGACGTGCTCGCCGCCGAAGGGATGGCCGACGCGTTCGTGCACCGCACCGGGCACGGCATCGGCCTGTCGGTGCATGAGGAGCCCTACATCGTGGCGGGCAACGACCTGCCGCTCGAGGCAGGCATGGCGTTCAGCGTCGAGCCAGGTGTGTACTTCCCGGGGCAGTGGGGTGCGCGCATCGAGGACATCGTCATCGTGACCGAAGACGGGGCGCTGTCGGTCAACAACCAGTCGCACGATCTCGTCGTGGTGCCCGTGCGATAGGGTCCGGCCGGTTGATCTCAGGCAGGGCCGCGGTCGAGCAGTTCCGAGGAGCCCAGCACACGTTCGATACGGACCTCGATCACGACGCGCCGCGGATTGACTCGTGGGGTCCGGTAGCGCTGCGCGTAGCGCAGCTCGGCGTCACGTACCGCGTCGGCATCGGTGCTGACGGTGGACTTGCCCTCCAATGACAGCCATCGGGCGCCGTCAACCTGGCTGAGTACCGCGACGCCACGCTCGTGGGCGTTGACGGCCTTCTGAGATCCGCCGGTGGTGATGACCCTGGCGATATGCGTCTTGGGATCGAAGGTGAACCCGACGGCCACGACGTGCGGGGAATTGTCCGAGCGCAGTGTGGTCAGCATCGCGAGATGGCGTTCGGTGAGAAACGCCAGCGCGTCGTTGGTGAGCCGGGTGGTTG
The DNA here is from genome assembly GCF_054919535.1 of Mycobacterium venezuelense. Lineage (NCBI taxonomy): Bacteria > Bacillati > Actinomycetota > Actinomycetes > Mycobacteriales > Mycobacteriaceae > Mycobacterium > Mycobacterium venezuelense. The sequence continues at coordinate 111,649 of NZ_JBONDW010000012.1, read as the reverse complement.
CCTTCGCCATCGATGTCCAAACTAGCGCAGGACATAATCGCTGCCATGAATGACACGGCTGACACGGATCGTCGTGTCGTGGTGATTTTCGGTGGCCGCAGCGAGATCGGCACCGAACTCGCAGTTCGGCTGGCCTCGGGGGCCACCGTGGTGCTCGCCGCCCGAGGCGCCGACCGGCTCGCCCAGCAGGTCGACGCGGTGCGCGGCGCGGGTGCCGCGGCCGTGCACACGTGCGAGTTCGACGCCGACGACGTCGGATCGCACGCGGGGCTCATCGACGCGATCGAGTCCGCGCACGGCCGGATCGACACCGCGGTGCTGGCGTTCGGGGTGCTCGGGGATCAGGCCAGGGCGGAGGCCGATGCCGCGCACGCGGTGGCCGTTGTCCACACCGACTACGTCGCCCAGGTCAGCCTGCTGACCGTGCTCGCGCAGCGCATGCGCGCCGCCGGACGCGGTCAGCTCGTGGTGTTCTCCTCGATCGCCGGAGCGCGGGTGCGCCGCGCCAACTATGTCTACGGGTCGGCCAAGGCCGGGCTCGACGGTTTCGCGTGTGGCCTGTCCGATGCGCTTCACGGCACCGGCGCGCAGCTCCTGATCGTGCGGCCGGGGTTCGTGATCGGGCGGATGACCGAGGGCATGGATCCGGCGCCGTTCTCCAGCACGCCGGCCCAGGTCGCCGATGCGGTCGCGAAGGCGCTTGCCCGCGGCAAGCGTGCGGTGTGGGTGCCGTGGGCCATCCGGCCGATGATCTTCCTGACGCGATTTGTGCCGCAGACGATCTGGCGGAGGATGCCCCGATGATCATCGTGGTGGGGATCGGGGCCGACGGCATGACCGGCTTGTCGGCGGCCGCGCGCGCGGAGTTGGCCAGAGCGAAGGTGATCTACGGGTCGCGACGGCAGCTAGAACTGCTCGACGACTCCGTGACGACAGACCGCCGGACCTGGCCGTCACCGATGCTGCCCGCGCTGCGCACGCTGTTGGACGGCGTCGACGGTGATGTTCACGTGGTGGCGAGCGGTGACCCCATGCTGCACGGCATCGGAAGCGTGCTCATCCGGATGTACGGTCCGCACGCAGTCGCCGTGCTGCCGCACGTGTCGAGCGTGACGCTGGCGTGCGCGCGGATGGGGTGGTCGGTGCAGGACACCGAGATCATCAGCCTGGTCACCGCCCTGCCGCACACGGCGGTGCGTCGCGGTGGCCAGGCGGTGGTGTTGTCGCGCGACAGCACCAGCCCGGCCGCCCTGGCGAAGTTGTTGTCCGAGTCCGGCCGTGGCGACTCGGAGCTGACGGTGCTCGAACAGCTCGGCGGGCCGAGGGAACTGCGCCGCTCGGCTTCCGCGCGTGAGTGGGCGATGCGCCCGCCGCGTGACGTCGACGCACTCAACGTCATGGCCGTTCGTTATCTGCCCGACGACCGGTTGCTGGCGACCCTGCCAGACGAGGTCTTCGACCACGACGGGCAGATCACGAAGCAGGCCATGCGCGCGGTCACCATGGCCGCGCTCGCGCCGCGCCCCGGGGAATTGTTGTGGGATGTCGGTGCCGGATCCGGCAGCGTCGCGATCGAGTGGTGCCGAAGCGGACCGGGGTGTCGCGCAATCGCATTCGAACGCGACGACGCACGGCGCAGCCGGATCACCCGCAATGTGGCCGCATTCGGGTCCAGGGTCGAGCTGCGGAACGGGGCACCTGCGGCCTTCGACGGCGCGGACCAGCCGGCCGCGGTCTTCATCGGCGGCGGCGTCACCCAGCCAGGTCTGGTCGACGCATGCTACGAGCGGCTGCCCACCGGCGGCAGGCTGGTGGTCAACGCTGTCACGGTTGAGTCAGAAGCGCTTGTCGCGCAATGGTATTCGAAGGAGGGTGGCGATTTGCGGCGGTATCAGCACTATCAGGGCGGCGCGATCGGTGGGTTCACCGCGTGGCGTCCGGCGCTGCCCGTGACGCAGTGGTCGGTGGTCAAGCCGTGACGGTGTACTTCATCGGTGCCGGACCGGGTGCCGCCGATCTCATCACCGTGCGCGGGCAGCGACTGCTCAGCACCTGCCCGGTATGCCTCTATGCGGGCTCGATCATGCCTGCCGACCTTCTCGAGCTCTGCCCGGCCGACGCGAAGGTGGTGGACACTGGGCCGCTGAACCTCGACCAGATCGTCGACGAACTGGTCGCGGCGGACCGCGCCGGTCTCGATGTCGCGCGTCTGCACTCCGGAGATCCGTCGATCTACAGCGCGCTGGCCGAACAATGCCGCAGGCTCGACGCACTGGGCATCGAGTACGAGATCGTGCCGGGCGTACCGGCTTTCGCGGCCGTCGCCGCGGTGCTCGGCCGCGAACTCACGGTTCCCGGTGTCGCGCAAACCGTCACGCTGAGCCGGGTCGCCACGTTGTCGACCGCGATGCCGGAGGGTGAGGACCTGCGCACGCTGTCGCGGCCGGGGGCGACGCTGGTGTTGCATCTGGCGGCAGCTCAGATCGATGCCATCGTGCCACAGCTCGTCGACGGCGGGTATCGGCCCGAAACTCCTTGTGCGGTGGTCGCCTTCGCCAGCTGGCCCGAGGAAACCGTCCTGCGGGGCACCCTGGCCGACATCGCCGACAAGATGCACGCCGCGCAGGTGACGCGCACGGCGGTGATCGTCGTCGGTGACGTGCTCGCCGCGGAGGGTTTCACGGACAGCTACCTGTATTCGTCGGACCGGCGCCGCGGCAGCAGGCACTGATCACCGATGAAGATCCTGCTGCTCGGTGGGACGGGGGAGGCGCGCGCGCTGGCCGCCGCGCTGCACCCCGACGTCGAGGTGATCAGCTCGCTGGCCGGACGCGTGCCCGATCCGGCGCTGCCGGTGGGCGAGGTCCGCATCGGCGGGTTCGGCGGCGTCGACGGGATGCGTCGTTGGCTGCTGGATTCCGCCGTCGACGGCGTCGTCGATGCCACGCATCCGTTCGCGGCGACCATCACCGCGCATGCGGCGCAGGTGTGCGCCGAGTTGCTGCTACCGCATCTGGTGCTGGCCCGGCCGGCCTGGCCGCCCGGGGACGCGATACTGGTGGGATCTGACACCGAGGCCGCGGATGTGGTTACGCGACGGCGATTTTCCCGGGTCTTTCTGACCACCGGGCGTTCGGGCACCGCGGCTTTCCGTGATGTGGACGCCTGGTTTCTGATCAGGGCCGTCACGAAGCCGGACGCCGAAACTCTGCCGGCCCGCCATCGGTTGGTGTTGTCCCGCGGGCCCTATCACTACGAGGGCGAGTTGGCGCTACTGCGCGAGCACGGCATCGACGCCCTGGTCACCAAGAACAGCGGCGGCGACATGACCCAGCCGAAGTTGCGGGCCGCGGCCACGGCCGGGGTTGCCGTGGTGATGGTTGACCGGCCTCCGCTGCCGGAGGGCGTGCGATCCGTGGCGACGGTCGACGAAGCGCAGACGTGGGTCAGAGGGCTGCGATGAGGTCGAGCGTGCCGAGTTCACGGATAGCCTGACACCCGCGTTCGGCCATCACCACCATCATGTCGTCACCGCGTTCGGTCGACGTCGCGAACGCACAACCCAAGACGGTGATCAGCGGAGCCTGCAGCATGCCCAATCGGTAATCGCTCCAGCACGTTTCGCGGTCGTATCCGGTGACGCCGTGACCGCGCAACGTGCGGTGGTATTCGTCGACCAGATCTGCTTCGACCGCCGCCCGGATCTCGGGCAGCAGGCTGGTCGCGGTGAAATACGACAGGTCGCGGGTGGGCAACCCGGAACCCAGCGTCTGCCAGTCGACGATGGTGATGCGCGTGCGGTCGGGGTCGAACAGCATGTTGTCGAGGCGGTAGTCGCCGTGCAACACCGCGAACCGGTCCGGTTCGGCCAGCAGCCACGGGGTCACCACGGCCATTGCGGCAGCCAGGGTTTCGCGATTCTCGGGGCTCATGCGATCACCCAGTTTGTCGAGGGTGATATCCGCGGCCATCTTTGCGACGTCGCCGAAACCCTTCGCCGAGTCCGGCTCGGGCTTGGGCATGGCGATGCCGGGGAAGTTCGCCCACTGCGGATCGCACCACGTCGGCCCGTGCAGGTCGGCCAGTGCCCGCACGGCGAGCGCGGCCTCATCGCGCGTGCAGCCGGCGATTTGATCGCCCTGAACGGCTGGCGCCATATCGGCCAGCAGCAGCACGAAATCGGCTCCCTCGGCGGCGATCTCACAGTGATGGCAGTGCGGTACCGGAATGCGCACGTGGCGTGCGACATTGGTGTAAAAGGCATGCTCGGAGCGGTATCCGATGGTCACGCGATCGCGCACGGTTTCGTCCTGCGAGGGCAGCTTGATCGCGAAACTCGCGGGCAAATCGGGGTTCTCGTCAGCGTAGGTGGCCGAAACCCGATAGGTGGCGCCGGTCTGACCGGTCCCGATCGGGGCGGTCGTGACCGAACTGACGTCGGCGCGCAGGACCGTCGACAGCCACGCAGCCGTCACATCGGCCGGTCGGCTCGGGATGGACACCGCCGCGGTCATCGTGCCGTATCCCGATCGTTCGTCGTACCGTAGATCGCGCCCATCCACATCGCCTCCGCACCTTCCAGCAGTTGTCGGCGCGTCAGCGGACCGCCGATGATGAGCCGCTCCAGCAGCCGGTCGTTGAACTCCATCAGCAGGCTCGCCAGCACCTGCGCATCCGTGCCGTCCGGGGCGCGGCCGCTCGCGCGTTCGGCGGCGATCACCGCAGCGACGGTGGGGACGAACGACTCACGAGCCTGGTCCCACATGTCTCGCACCGCGCGACTGACCCCGCGGGCCTCCAACATCGCGCGGAACAGGTAGCGGTGGTCTTCGGCGGTCCGGAGCACCGCGTCAAGCGTGTCGTGTATCCGGACCCGCGGCGGTGCCGTGGTGTCGGCGAGGATGTTGTTGGCCGCGAACAGCGCATCGTGCATGGGCTCGAGCAGGGCGGCCACCGCGGCCGCCTTGTTCTCGAAGTAGAAGTAGAAAGCCGATCGGCCGACCCCGGCCTGCCGCGCGACCTCGGCGATGTTGAGCGCGTCGAAGCCGGTCTGCATCAAGTGCTCGTTGAGAGCATCCAATATTGCGGTGCGGCGTTGGTCGCTGCGCTGAGGTTGGCGCCGATCGATCGGCGATCGCACCGATGCACCCTGCTGTGCCACGCGTCTCCCATTCGACTGGTGTGACGCCGGACACTAATCGGCTTTCTGACAGCAGTCAATAAAAATCGACGGCAGTCAGTCCGGATAGTTGCGTGGGGTGAACACGCGTTCCTCGGTCTTGCCGTCGGAGGTGTCGCTGTACCACTGCGTCTGGGAAGACCCGATGATCAACAGGCAGCGCATGTCGACCTCGGTGGGGTCCAGTTCGGCGAGCCGGACCACGCGGACGCTTTCGCCCGGTCCGGGCCGCGCACCCGAAACACTCCGTCCGATGATCACCGGCGTACTCGGATCGCGATAGGTCAACAGCATGTCGCGCATCGCGCCGACCTGCCACGTGCGGGTCTTCGACGCCGGGTTGTAGATGGCGAGCACCAGGTCGGCCTTGGCGGCTGCGGTCAGTCGGTCGACGATGACATCCCACGGCTTGAGCCGGTCGGACAACGAAATCACCGCATAGTCGTGCCCCAGCGGGGCGCCTGCCCGGCTGGCCACCGCCTGGGCGGCCGTCATCGCCGGAATCACCCGCACTTCGACGCCCGGCCATTGCTTTGCCTCCTCGAGCACCGCGGTGGCCATGGCGAACACGCCCGGATCGCCGGACGACACGACCGCGACCGCACGGCCCTGTTGAGCCAACGTGCACGCGAGCCGCGCGCGTTCGGGCTCATCGGTGTTGTCGCTGGGGTGGTGCCGTTGCCCGGGCCGCAGACCCACCCGGTCGAGATAGGGGCCGTAGCCGATCAGGTCCGTCGCGGCCGCGAGTTCGCGCCGGCTCTGCGGGGTCATCCAGTCGTAGTCACCGGGGCCGAGGCCGACGACGACCACGCTGCCCTCGGTCGCCGGGCGACGCCCGCCGCCCGGGATCATCGCCAGCGAGAAGTACGGCACCTTGGCGGCGTCGACCTCGCCCGCGGGTGTCACCCGCTCGCGCTGCGTGCTGGCCCGCTCGACGTAATAGGCCTCATCGAGCCGGCCCGTCGTCGAAAGTGCTTCGCGCACCCGGGTATAGGAGCGGCCCAGCTTGAGCACCACGGCGGCGTCGGTGTCGGCCAGCCGCCGTTTGAGCTCGTCCTCCGGCAGAGTGCCGGGCAAAATGGTCAGCACGTCATCGCCCTGCACGAGTGGCGTGCCGATGGCGGCAGACGCGGCGCTGACAGACGTCACGCCAGGCACGATCACGGCGTCGAATCGCTGCGTGAGCCGGGTGTGCATGTGCATGTACGAGCTGTAGAACAGCGGGTCGCCCTCGGCAAGCAACGCGACGTCGCGCCCGGCCTCGAGGTGGACCGCGATCCGCTCGGCGGCCTCGGTGTAGAAATCCTCCATCGCCCCGGCGTAGCCACCGGGATGGTCGGTGGTCTCGGTGGTGAGGGGATAGACGAGGTGCTCCTCGAGCTGCCCCGGCCGCAGGTAGCGCTCAGCGATGCTCCTGGCGATGCTGTGGCCGTGCCGGGCACTGTGGTAAGCGACGACATCGGCTTCGCCGATCAGCCGGGCGGCCTTGACCGTCACCAGCTCAGGATCGCCGGGCCCGAGACCGACGCCGTACAGCACTCCTCTTGAAGTCATTCCCGCTCACTCGCAATCGCGTTGACGGCGGCCGCGGCCATGGCGCTGCCTCCGCGCCGGCCGGTGACCACCAGGTAGGACATCCCACGGGGACGGTCGATCAACTCCTGCTTGGACTGCGCCGAGCCCACAAAGCCGACCGGCCCGCCGAGCACCGCGGCAGGCGTCGGCGCCCCGTCGTCGAGCAATTCCAGCAGCCGGAAAAGCGCCGTCGGCGCGTTGCCGATCGCCAGCACCGCACCGTCGAGCCGGTCCGCCCACAGATCGACCGCCGCGGCCGACCGGGTGCTGCCGAGCCGCGCTGCGAGCTCGGGCGCGCGGCTGTCGGCCACCAGCGAAACCACCTCGTTGTCGGCCGGCAGGCGCGATCGGGTGATACCGGCCGCCACCATCGACGAGTCACACAGGACCGGCGCGCCTGCGGCGAGCGCCGCGTACGTCCTGGTCACCACGTCGTCGGTATAGGCGACGTGCTCGGTGACGTCGACCTGACCGCAGGTATGGATCAGCCGTACCACCACGCGCGACACGTCGGCGGGGAATCGCGACAGCTCCGCCTCGTCGCGGATCGTCGCGAACGACTGCCGGTAGATCTCGGCGGCATCGCGGATGTAGTCGAGCACCCGCTAACCCTACGGGCTGCGCAGTCGGTATCCCTCCTCGGTTGCCACCAGCACCTCGCCGACGGGCGGGCTGCCGCAGGCGCGGTCGCACCCCACAAAGTGGCGGTGGACGTCGCGCCGTGGACCGGCGCCATCGGCCTGTGCGGAGTTACTCACCGCCTGCGCCGCGTCGGCGCGCACATCGGCGGCCGACTTCGCGCAGCCCGGGCTGCCGGTGCAGGCGCTGACGTCGAGCCATGGCGAGTTCTCGTCGAACACGAGTCCCATCGGGGCCAGCACCCGCAACGCCACGTCGGCGGTGCCCTCGTCGAGGTCGAACACCAGAACCGAGCGCCATGGCGTGATCGCCAGGGGAGCCTCGATGGCCGCCAGGAACTGCGCCTCCCGTGCGCCCAGCACGCCGAGCGGCAGCCCCGCCCCGAGTGCGATCCTGCCGTCGCGCTGCTCGATCCAGCCGACCGGCGGCTTCACGGTCGGTGGCCACCGGGTGCCGCCCGGCTCGGCGGCGGACAACCCCGCGAGCAACTCCGTCGTGTCATCGAGTTCTGTTGTACGCCAGGCTTTTCCGCGCGTCGCGACGAAGCGTAGTGCCACGTCGACCAGGGTCGGGACGGCCTCGGCGGTGGGTAGCCGCACCCCGGTATCGGTACCGGCGAGCAGCAGCGCGGCGGTATCGCCGTCGAGGACGTGTACGCCGACGTCGGCCCCGGATCCGGATACGTCACCGCGGCCGTCGTCGATGCTGAACCAGAACCGGCCGGGCAGTTCGGCGAGCACCGGTTGGGCCTGGATGGCCGAATCGAGTTCGCCGGCCAGGCCCCGGACGTCGGCAAGCCCGCCGACGCGGCCGGACAGCGGTGAGGCCACGATGTTGCGGACGCGCTCATGGGTCGGCGACGGCAACAACCCGGCGTCGGTCAGCGCGGCGGGGACGGCTTCGGTGTCGGTGAGGGCCCGGAGCTGAATGTTGCCTCGCGAGGTGAGTTCCATTGCGGGGGAGCCGAACTCGTTGGCCACCTCGGCCAGGGCCGCGAGTTGCGCGGCGGTGATCACGCCGCCGGCCAGCCGGATGCGCACCAGGGCGCCATCGGCGGCCTGGTGCACGGTCAGCGCGCCGGGGCAGGCGTCGTGGTCACGGGTCCGAGCCATATCGGACCCATTCTAGGGATCAGCCCGCGAGCGCGACCGGGGCGACCACGCCCGAGTACGCCGAGGCGTCGCCGCTGACGACGCGGCTGCGCTCGCCGTGGATGTCGACCGGGACGTCGCCGGCGAGCGTGACGCGGTTGAGTCTGCGGTACTGGTCGTCATAGTCGGCGACCGCGTAGTGCTGGGTGGCGCGGTTGTCCCAGATCGCCAGGTCGCCGGGACGCCAGCTCCATCGAACGGTGTTCTCCAGCTTGGTGATCCGGTCCTGCAACAAGCGGAACAGGGCCGCCGACTCGGTCGAACCGAGGCCGACAAACTTCTTGACGAAATGCCCGAGCAGCAGCACACGCCTGCCGGTCTCGGGATGCACCCGCACGACGGGATGCTCGGTTTCGTAGTAGTCGGAGACGAATTGGGCGCGATACGCCCGCTCGGTCGCGCTGGGGTTGTCGCCGTCCGGCGCCGGGAATTGCGCGGCGTAGTCATACAGGTTGGTGTGAGTGGCCCAGAGATTCTCGACCAGCGCCCGTAGCGGTGCGGGCAGCTGATCGTATGCCGCCTCGGTCGAGGCCCACGTCGTGGTGCCGCCGTAGTCAGGCAACGCCACGGCCCGCAGAAGGGATGCCTTGGGGATCCGGTCGACGAACGTGACATCGGTGTGCCAGCTGTTGGCCTTGTCATAGCGGGAGTCGATCGAAAGCACCTGCTCGCCGCGCGACAGCGTGGGATGCGCCGTGGTGGGCGTGCCGAGGAGCTGCGCGAACGCGAGCTGCCCGTCGTCGTCGAGATGGTGCTGATCGGGAAAGAACAGCACCTTGTGGTCGAGCAGCGCGGCGTTGACGGCGTCGACAGTCGAGGGGGCCAGATCGCCGCCCAATCGCACGCCTTCGACGCGGGCGCCGATGTGCGCGCCGAGTTTGGTGACGGTCAGGCTGGTTGCGCGGGTTTCACTCACCCGGTCATTGCGTCACTTTTGCGCGGCTTGGTAAAGCATTTCGCTGGCCGCGATCGAAAACCGTGCGACGATTGTCCAGGCGATGCCCGGTATCGATAAGGCGGCAGGGCGCGTGGCCACAGTGCTCGTGCTTGTGGTCCTGGCTGCCATCGCCTTGCGCGGATATGTGCCCGGCGGGCGGCGCGCGCCTGTCGAAGCTCGCACCGACTCCCCGGCCAGCCTTGTCGCGGTCGTTGCCCTGCTCACGGTCGCGCTCGCGGGATTCGCGTTCGCGGTGATCGCCGCGCCCCGCAAACCCGACCGCCCGGCAGGCGAGGAGGGGTTCGGGCGCCTGGAGTCACGGGGACTGCGGGTCCGGCTGCGCTGGCGGTGGGCGCTTCTCGCGTTGGCGGTGCTGCTGTGGTGGTTGGTCGTGCTCGTTCTGATCACCCGGCTGGCCGACCCCGACAAGCCTGCGCCCGCGTCGGCACCGCCGACGTCGGCACCGCCGCGATCACCCCCGCAGCAACCCCCCGACCCCGTCGGTGGCGGCGACAGCGCATTGAAGTTTCTGGCGATCGCGACCGTGATCCTGTTGCTCATCGTGGCGTTCGGCACCGTCGTGCAGGCCAGAAGACGTGCGCGCCCGGTCACCTGGTTCGACGACGGCGAGCGCATCGCGTCACCGCCGAGGCCGGGGGGACCCGAAACTCTCGCGCACGCAGCCGAACTCGGCCTTGCCGAGATCGCCGACCTCAGCCGTGATCCACGCACCGCGATCATCGCGTGCTACGCCGCGATGGAACACGGGTTGGCGCACGCGCCGGGTTCGGTGCCGCAGGATTCCGACACCCCATCGGAGGTGCTGGCCAGGGCGGTCAGTCATCGCGCGTTGTCCGCCGGCAGCGCAACCGAACTCGTCGAGTTGTTCACCGAGGCCAGGTTCAGTCCGCACATCATGACCGAAGCGCACCGCGATGCCGCGGTGGCGGCGCTGCACCGGGTACTCGCCGACCTTCGGAGCCTGACGTGAAACGGACAGTGGTGGGGGGTTTTCTGCTGGTGATGCTCGTTGAGGCGTGGTCGCTGGCGCTGCCCGATCGGACCCTGGTGGGCTGGGTGACCGGTGCGGCACTGGCGATACTGTTGCTGGCGGTCCGCCGGTCGCTGCGCTCCGACGGCGAGGCCGGCGATCGATGGTCGTCCTCCGACGATGCCGCGGAGTTGCTGGCGCAATGGAAGACCGAGACCGAAACGTTGATCCGGCGGGCCGATTCCACCCGGCTCCAGTGGGACCGGCATCTGCGGCCGCGACTTGCGCGAGAGTTCGCCGCGGCGACCGGCCATCGGCAGGCCGCCGATCCCGCGGCGTTTAACGCGACCGGCCGGATGCTGTTCGGCGAACAGTTGTGGCAGTGGGTGGATCCGAACAACGTCGCAGGCCCGGCGGGCCGCGCCGACGAACCCGGCCCAGGGCGCGCAGTGCTCGGCGAGATCCTCGAACGATTGGAGCGGCTATGACCGGCCCGTCGCCCGTATCCGCCCAGGAGTCGGCGGCCGCGACCGCGCATGCCGTGCTCGACGAGATCGAACGGGTCGTGGTGGGCAAGCGCGATGCGCTCACGCTGATCCTCACCGCGCTGCTCGCCCGCGGGCACGTGCTCATCGAAGACCTTCCCGGACTGGGCAAGACACTCATCGCCCGCTCGTTCGCCGCGGCACTCGGGCTCAAGTTCACCCGCGTGCAGTTCACGCCGGATCTACTGCCTGCCGATCTGCTCGGCTCGACGGTCTACGACATGCAGTCCGGCCGCTTCGAATTCCGGCCGGGTCCCATCTTCACCAATCTACTGATGGCCGACGAGATCAACCGGACGCCGCCAAAGACCCAGGCCGCGCTCCTCGAGGCGATGGCCGAGGGCCAGGTCAGCATCGACGGTCAGACACACCGGCTGCCTGCCCCGTTCATCGTGCTCGCCACCGACAATCCGATCGAGTACGAAGGCACCTATCCATTGCCGGAGGCGCAACTCGACCGGTTCGCGATACGCCTTGAGCTCAAATATCTCTCGACCGCCGACGAGACCGCGATGCTCCGGCGCCGGCTGGACCGGGGCTCGGCCGAGGTGATCGTGAACCAGGTGATCGACGGCCCGCAGTTTCTCGCGATGCGCGACGCGGTGGAGCATGTGAGCGTGCACGACGACGTGCTGCATTACGTGGTTGCCCTGGCCGCGGCTACCCGGCACCATCCGCAGGTCGCGGTCGGTGCCAGTCCGCGCGCCGAACTCGATCTCGTCCAGCTCGCGCGCGCCCGTGCGCTGTTGCTCGGCCGCGACTACGTGATCCCCGAAGACATCAAGACGCTCGCGGTGGCTGCGATCGCACACCGCATAAGCCTGCGCCCGGAGATGTGGGTACGCAGCATCCACGGCTCGGACGTGATGAACGAACTGCTGCGACGACTTCCGGTGCCTCGCACCCATGCCGGGCCCGCCTGATCCGGCCATGTCTTCCGTCCGTTGCGTTGAAGCCGAACCGCGCTGGCGCGCGGCGCCGCTGGCCAAGGCGCTCGCCACCGCAGTGGCTCTCGTACTGGCGGCTGCGGTGGCCGGATCACGTTGGCAGTTGGTCGCTTTCGCGGCTCCGCTGCTCGGGGTGCTGTGCTCGATTCACTGGCAGCGCCCACCGGGCCGGATCGAGGTGTCCGGTGAACCTGCCGCGGTGCGGTGCTTCGAGAACGAGACCGCGCCCGTTTCGGTGCGGGTCGAGGCCGCGTCCGGCACCGCTTGTGCGTTGACGGTCGAGCCGATCGCGGGCATGCAGGTCGAGGTGGGTGCCGCGACGGGTGACCGCGTCACGGTCGCGGTAGGAGCGCCGCGGTGGGGCCGGTATCCGGTACGGGGCCGTGTCGAGGTGACCCCGCCGGGCGGGCTGATGGTGGGCGAGGCGATCGCCGACGCCGCCGAGGTGTACGTGTTCCCGCTCGCCGCCCCGCAGGGCACCCCGATCCCGCGCGCGGAATTGCCCGACCGGCTCGGCACTCACCTGACCCGGCACACCGGGCCGGGCGTCGAGTACGCCGACGTGCGGCCTTACGTCCCCGGTGATCATCTCCGCACGGTCAATTGGCCCGTGAGCGCGCGGCGAGGACGGCTGCATGTCACCGAACGGCTCACCGACCGCGGGGCCGACGTCGTCGTGCTGATCGATACGCACGATCAGGCGCCCGGTCCGGCCACGCACGCCACCGAACGCACGGCCCGCGGCGCGGCCCAGGTGGTGCAGAGCGCGCTGCGCAACGGGGATCGCGCCGGCATCGTCGCGCTCGGCGGCCGCCAACCTCGCTGGCTCGGCCTCGACATCGGCCGCAGGCAGTTCTACCGCGTGCTCGACGCCGTACTGGGTGCAGGCAGCGGATTCGAGACCACCACCGGCACGCTGGCACCGCGCGCGGCCGTGCCGGCCGGGGCCATCGTGGTGGCCTTCTCGACCCTGCTGAGTACCGAATTCGCGTTGGCGCTGATCGAACTGTGTAAGCGCGGGCACCACGTCGTCGCCGTCGACGTGCTCGAGGGGGCGCCGTTCGAGGGCGACCTTGACCCGCTCATCGCGCGGATGTGGGCGCTGCAGCGGTCGGCCATGTACCGCGATATGAGCACGATCGGTGTCGACGTCGTGCACTGGCGCAGCGACGGCCCGTTGCAGGACGCGATGCGGCTGATACCCGACCGGCACCGCCACGTGCACCGGCGGTTGTGAAGATGTCGGCGCAACCGGCTCCGCGGACCTTCTCGACGGTGTTCGGGTTGCTCATGGCTGCCGCCACGGCGGCTCCGGCCGACGGTCTGGCGTTGGTGGCGGCGGCGCTGGCCGCGGGAGGAGTGCTCGTCGGGCTGGTGCTGCGGCCCGTCGCGACCGCTGCCGTCATGGCGGCCGCGGCCGCGCTCGCGCTGGCGGAACCCGAGCCGGTGTTCGCGGCCCTCGCCGGACTCTCGGCGACGGCGTATCTCGTGATCAGGTACGCGGTCGGCACTCCGGAGGTGGTGACCACGACACGCCCCACGATGCTCACCGCGATCGGTTTCACCGTGGTGGGGCTGGCTGCGAGTTCGTGGGCTGTCACAGTGCCGTGGCTGCCCCTGCTGGCGCCACTGGCGGCCGGTGTCGTCTACGTGCTGGCGCTGCGCCCGTTCGTCGAGGAAGGGCGGTGGTCCACCGCACAGTACCGCCAGATGTGATATCTGTCACAGTTTCGGAAAGCTGTTCCGTCCCTTACAGATCGGCGACTTTGGGCTTCGCTGGGCGTACGTTTGCGGCAAGTATCCGGGACCACCGGTACCGGGAGTTGAAACCGGTTCTAGAAAGGAGCGACCATGCTTGCCTTTGGCGTCTTCGTCGCATTCGTGCTGGTGCTCGTGGCAGCTACGGGCCGGCCGTATCGGCAGTCCTGGCACGACCGCTTCGGCGAAATCCAGCGCTGACACCCGCGCGTACCGCACCGACTGCACCACCGCGTCGGCCGGTGCGGTACGAATGGTGAGTGTCTGACCCACTAGATCCGGCTGATCCGGCCACGTCCGCTGCTCCTACCGTTCTGCTGCTGTCGACGTCGGACACCGATCTGATCACCGCCCGCGCCAGCGGCGCGGAGTACCGGTGGGCCAATCCCTCGAGGCTGGTCAGCGGCGAACTGGAGGAATTGCTCGCGGGTGCCGACATCGCCGTCGTGCGTATTCTCGGCGGCTACCGCGCGTGGCAGGACGGCATCGACACGGTCGTGGCCAGCGGTGTGCCTGCCGTTGTCGTCAGCGGTGAACAGTCACCCGACGCCGAACTCATGGGCCATTCGACCGCGCCGCAAGGCGCGGCCCTGCAAACCCACATCTACCTCGCCCAGGGCGGCGTGGAAAATCTCGTCAATCTTCATCACTTCCTGTCCGACACCTTGCTCATGACCGGGTTCGGGTTCGCGCCGCCGGTCAGCACGCCGAGCTGGGGGGTGCTCGACCGGGCGGCAGCCACGGCCGATGGCCCCACCGTCGCCGTGCTGTTCTACCGCGCCCAGCAGTTGGCCGGGAACACCGGATACGTCGACGCACTGTGCGGCGCCATCGAGAACGCCGGCGGGCGCGCACTGCCGATTTTCTGTGCCTCGCTGCGGACAGCCGAGCCCGAACTGCTCGAAATGCTCGGCACGGCAGACGCTCTGGTGACCACGGTGCTGGCCGCCGGCGGATCGACACCGGCGACGGTTGGCGCCGGCGGAGCCGACGACTCGTGGAACGTGGCCCACCTTGCCGCGCTGGACGTTCCGATCCTGCAAGGGCTGTGCCTGACCAGTTCGCGCGAGCAGTGGTCGGGTAACGACGACGGCCTGTCCCCGCTCGACGTCGCCACCCAGGTGGCGGTGCCCGAGTTCGACGGCCGCATCATCACGGTTCCGTTCTCGTTCAAGGAGATCGACGACGAGGGCCTGATCTCCTATGTGCCCGACCCGGAGCGCTGCGCGCGGGTGGCCGGGCTGGCCGTGCGCCATGCGCGGCTGCGAGCCGTCCCGGCTGCCGAAAAGCGCGTCGCCCTGGTGTTCTCGGCGTATCCCACCAAACACGCCCGCATCGGCAACGCGGTCGGTCTCGACACCCCGGCGAGTGCGGTCGCGCTGCTGCGCGCGATGCGGGAGGCCGGATACGACCTGGGCGAGGCCGACGACATCCCCGGTCTGGAATCCGGCGACGGTGACGCCCTGATGCACGCGCTCATCGAGCGCGGCGGCCAGGACCCGGATTGGTTGACCGACGGGCAACTGGCCGGCAATCCGATTCGCGTGCCCGCCAAGGACTATCGCGCGTGGTTTGCCACGCTGCCCGCCGATCTCGCCGACGCGGTGGTCGAGCACTGGGGGCCGCCGCCGGGTGAGCTGTTCGTCGACCGCAGCCGCGAACCCGACGGTGAGATCGTCATCGCGGCGATGCGGGCAGGCAACGTGGCCATCATGGTCCAGCCGCCGCGCGGCTTCGGCGAAAATCCCGTGGCCATCTACCACGACCCCGACCTGCCGCCCAGCCATCACTATCTGGCCGCCTACCGATGGCTCGACGGGCAATTCGGCGACTCGTACCCCCATTTCAAAGCCGACGCCGTCGTGCACCTCGGCAAGCACGGCAACCTGGAGTGGTTGCCCGGCAAGACTCTTGGTATGAGCGCGGCCTGCGGTACCGACGCCTCGCTCGGCGACCTGCCGTTGATCTACCCGTTCCTGGTCAACGATCCGGGGGAGGGTACGCAGGCCAAGCGGCGTGCCCACGCGACCCTCGTCGACCATCTGATCCCGCCGATGGCGCGCGCCGAGAGCTACGGCGACATCGCGCGTCTGGAGCAGCTTCTCGACGAACACGCCAACGTCTCCGCACTCGACCCAGGCAAGCTGCCTGCGATCCGTCAGCAGATCTGGACGCTCATGCGGGCCGCCAAGATGGACCACGACCTCGGGCTCGAGGACCGTCCCGACGAGGACTCGTTCGACGACATGCTGCTGCACGTCGACGGCTGGCTGTGCGAGATCAAGGATGTGCAGATCCGCGACGGTCTGCACGTGCTGGGAGACAAACCCGCCGGTGAGGGCGAACTCGACCTGGTACTGGCGATCCTGCGCGCCCGGCAGCTGTTCGGTGGTGAGCAGACGGTCCCCGGCCTGCGGCAGGCGCTCGGCCTGACCGAGGACGGTTCCGACGATCGCGCCGCGGTCGACGCGGCCGAAGCCGCGGCCCGCGAGCTGGTGGCTGCCCTACAGGAAAGTGGTTGGGACCCACGCGCTGTCGACCGCTTGACCGACAACCCCGAGATCGCACGCATTCTGCGGTTCGCCGCAACCGAAGTCGTCCCGCGGCTGGCCGGCACGGAACGCGAGATCGACCAGGTGTTGCGGGCGCTCGACGGTCGCTTCATCGCCTCCGGGCCGTCGGGCTCGCCGCTGCGCGGCCTGGTCAACGTGCTGCCAACGGGCCGCAACTTCTACTCGGTGGACCCCAAAGCCGTGCCGTCGCGGCTCGCCTGGGAAACCGGTGTCGCCATGGCGGATTCGCTGCTTGAGCGGTACCACACCGATCACGGCCGCTGGCCTCAGTCGGTCGGGCTATCGGTGTGGGGGACGTCGGCCATGCGCACGGCAGGCGACGACATCGCCGAAGTGCTTGCCCTGCTGGGGGTTCGGCCGGTGTGGGACGACGCGTCGCGTCGCGTCGTCAACCTCGAGCCCATCGAGCTCGCCGAGCTCGGGCGGCCCCGTATCGACGTCACGGTGCGTATTTCGGGCTTCTTCCGGGACGCGTTCCCGCACGTGGTCACCATGCTCGATGACGCCGTCAAGCTGGTCGCCGGTCTCGACGAGCCCGTGGCCGACAACTATGTGCGGGCGCACGCCCAGGCCGACGTGGCCGAGCACGGCGATGAAAGACGCGCCACCACACGCATTTTCGGTTCCAAGCCGGGCACGTACGGCGCCGGGCTGTTGCAGCTGATCGACAGCCGCAACTGGCGAGACGACGCCGACCTCGCCCAGGTCTACACCGCATGGGGTGGCTTCGCGTACGGACGCGGGCTCGACGGTGCGCCCGCCGCCGATGACATGAACCGGGCCTACCGGCGAATCGCCGTGGCGGCGAAAAACACCGACACCCGCGAACACGACATCGCCGACTCCGACGACTATTTCCAGTACCACGGCGGCATGGTCGCCACGGTGCGTGCCCTGACCGGCAAGGCGCCCGTGGCCTATATCGGCGACAACACCCGCCCCGACGCCGTGCGCACGCGCACGCTGTCGGAGGAAACCAACCGCGTGTTCCGGGCCCGCGTCGTCAATCCACGGTGGATCAACGCCATGCGCCGCCACGGCTACAAGGGTGCGTTCGAGATGGCCGCGACCGTCGACTACCTGTTCGGCTACGACGCCACGGCCCACGTGATGGCCGACTGGATGTACGAGCGGCTGTCGGCCGAGTACGTGCTCGACGACGAGAACCGCAAGTTCATGGCCGAATCCAATCCGTGGGCGCTGCACGGCATGGCCGAGCGTCTGCTGGAGGCCGCGGGCCGTGGTATGTGGGCACAACCCGAACAGGCCACGCTCGACGGCTTGCGGCAGGTGTTGCTGGAAACCGAAGGTGAGCTCGAAGGGTGAGCCCACGCTAAGTTCGTGGCATGGCTCTCACCTTCGCCGATGTCGCCGGATCCGAATACATCCTGCTCACCACATTCACCAGGGACGGTCGCGAGAAGCCGACACCGATCTGGGCCGCCCCGGACGGCGACGGCCTGATCGTGATCACGCAGGAGAAGTCCTGGAAGGTCAAGCGGATCCGCAACACCCCGCGGGTCACGATCGCCAAGTGCGATATGCGGGGCAACCCCAAGAGCGAGCCGGTGGAAGCGGTCGCGGCCGTCAACGCGGTCCGCACGGCCGACGCATATCGCGCGATCGGCAGCCGCTACGGGCTGCTCGGCAAGACGTTCAACTTCTTCTCCAAGCTGCGCGGCGGCATGAAGAACAACGTGGCGCTCGAAATCCGGGCGGTCGCCTGAGCCCGGCCTTCGCCGGAGGAACCCTGGGCGGCCCTCGTCCGTTGTCAATGCATGCTGATGCGGTACTTCTTGCTCTACGTGATCGTGGAGATGGCGGTGATCGTCGCGCTCGCGGCCACCATCGGCGTCGGCTGGACCTTGTTGGCCCTCGTGGGCGCATTCGTCGTGGGGCTCGCGCTGGCCGGGTCGCAGCTGCGCCGTCAGCTCGCGACGCTGCGACGCGGTTCGACGAACCCCGGTGCGCAGGTCACCGATAGTGCCTTGGTCGCACTCGGCACCGTGCTGGTGTTCGTGCCTGGCCTGGTGACCACAGCCGTTGGCTTGCTGATGCTCGTTCCGCTCACCCGCTCGGCGATGCGTCCGCTGGCCGCGGGGCTTGCGGCGCGCGGCATGGCCCGGCACGTCACGTTAATCACACCGCGACGTGACTACATCGACGGTGAGGTCATCGACGTCCACGATGCACCCGGCGCGTGGACGCCGGCACGCCCGGCGATCAGGCCGCAGCCCGAATAACAAGCCGTCCGCGGGCGCCAAGTACGTTCTTGAGCGTGACGACGCTGCTGCTCAACGGGCACATACACAGCCCGAGTCATCCCGACGCGACGGCCATGGCGGTGCGCGACGGTGTGATCGCGTGGCTGGGCAGCGATGACGTCGGCCGCTCCCAATACCCCGGCGCCGACGTCGTCGACCTCGACGGTGGTTTCGTCGCACCGGCGTTCGTCGACAGCCATGTCCACATCACCGCCACCGGGTTGAACCTCGACGGGCTCGATCTGCGGGTGGCCACGTCGCTCCAGCACTGTCTGCGGCTGATCGGCGACTACGCCGCGAAGCATCCGGACGGGCCACTGTGGGGGCACGGGTGGGACGAATCCGGCTGGCCCGAGCGCACCCCGCCGAGCACCGACGACCTCGACGCCGTGCTGGGGGACCGGCCCGCGTACCTGGCCCGGGTCGACGTTCACTCGGCGGTCGCGACGTCCGCGCTGCGCCGGCTTGTCCCCGAAGTGGTTGATGCCGCCGGTTATTCGCCGCAGCAGCCGCTCAGTGCGCAAGCCCATCACCTGGTCCGCGCGGCGGCCCGGGATCGCCTGACCGCGCAGCAACGGCATGACGCGCGCGTCGCGGCGCTCGATCACGCGGCCGCGCTCGGCATCGTCGCGGTGCACGAATGCGCCGGACCGCAGATCGGCGGCCTCGTCGACTGGCAGGAACTGCGCGAGCTCGAGCACGGCGTCGAGGTGATCGGCTACTGGGGCGAACCGGCTCGCGACGCCGAGCACGCGCGGACCCTCATGGCCGAGACCGGGGCCAACGGGCTGGCCGGAGACCTGTTCGTCGACGGTGCACTGGGTTCGCGCACGGCTTTTCTGCATGGCCCGTACCACGATGCGCCCGACAGCTGTGGCAACCGCTACCTCGACGCCGAGACCATCGCTGCCCACGTGCACGCCTGCACCGAGGCCGGCATCCCCGCCGGGTTCCACGTGATCGGCGACGCGGCCGTCACGGCAGTCGTCGAAGCCATGGCCGCCGTCGTCGACCGGGTGGGGGCGCCTGCGCTCGCGCGCTGCGGCCACCGGCTTGAACACCTGGAGATGGTCTCTCCAGACCAAGCCCGCCAACTCGGGTCGTGGGGTGTGACGGCGAGCATGCAACCCAACTTCGACGCCTTGTGGGGCGGTCACGACGGCATGTATGCGCAGCGTCTCGGCTCTGATCGAGTCGATCGGCTCAACCCGCTCGCGCTGTTAGCATCCGAAGGCGTGCCCCTCGCCTTCGGCTCCGACACCCCGGTCACCAGCATGAACCCCTGGGAGACGGTGCGCGCCGCGATCGAGCACCGGACGCCGTCCAGCGCGATCTCGGCTCGCGCCGCGTTCGCCGCCGCGACCAGGGGAGGGTGGCGTGCGGGCGGTGTGCGCGATGGCGTCACCGGGACGCTCGTGGCGGGTGCGGCGGCCAGCTATGCCGTGTGGGATGCCGACGATCTCGAGGTCAGCGCACCCGCGAACGCGGCACAGCGCTGGTCCACCGATCCGCGGTCGCGGGTGCCCGCGCTACCGCGACTGGCCACCGGGTCGGCGCTTCCGCGCTGCCGGCAAACGGTCCACCGGGGTGTCCGCATTCATGGCTGATGACCGGCCCAGGCATTCGGGAAGCCGGTTCGACCGGCTTCGCGAGGGGCCCAACGAGGTCACCGAGGTGATACCGGCGATCGGTGACGACGAACCGATCGAGGACCTCGATCGCGACCCTCTGGCCGGCGATCTCGACGACGATGTCGATGACGCCGAACCAGCCGGCAAGGATCCGGAAGCCACGCGCCCTGCCTGGACCGCGCGGTTCGGCCGCGCGGTGCTGGACCGGTGGCCACAGCTGACCGCGACGATCGGCGGCGGCCTGGCGATGTGGGTGAGTTTCCCGCCTGTGGGTTGGTGGTTCGCCGCGTTCGTCGGGTTCGGCCTGCTCGCCTGGGTACTGACGAGCCGATCCACGACGCGCGCAGGCGGCTTCGGGTACGGACTGCTGTTCGGTCTGGCGTTCTACGTTCCGCTGCTGCCGTGGATCAGCGGTTTGGTCGGGGCGGTGCCGTGGCTGGCCCTTGCCACTGCGCAGGCGCTGTTCTGCGGTCTGTTCGGACTGCTCGCCGTGGTGATCCGACGGCTGCCGGGCTGGCCGGTGTGGTTCGCCGCGCTGTGGGTCGCCCAGGAATGGCTCAAGTCGACCGTGCCATTCGGCGGATTCCCCTGGGGCGTCGTCGGATTCGGGCAGACCGACGGCCCGCTGCTGCCGATCGCGCGACTGGGCGGGGCGCCACTGTTGTCGTTCGCCGTCGCGCTGGCCGGATTCAGCCTGACACTGGTCGCGCTTGAAATCGTGCAATGGTGGCACCACGGGCACAAGCCCGGTATGCCCGCGCCCGCTGTCCTGTTGCCCGGTGCGTCGATTGCCGTCGTGCTCCTGGCCACCGCTGTGGTGTGGCCCGCGGTGCGGCACTCCGGCATGGGTGCAGGCGATGATCCCTCCGTCACGGTGGCCGCCGTACAGGGCAACGTGCCGCGGCTCGGGCTCGAGTTCAACGCGCAGCGGCGCGCGGTGCTCGACAACCACGTCAAGGAAACGCTGCGACTGGCCGACGACGTCCGGGCGGGCCGCGCGGCACAACCCATGTTCGTCGTCTGGCCCGAGAATTCCTCCGACATCGATCCGCTGGCCAACGCGGATGCCGGCGCACAGATCAGCGCGGCGGCCGAGGCGATCGACGCGCCGATCCTCGTCGGCGGTGTGGTCAAGGCACCGGGGTACACCCCGGACAACCCCGTCGCAAACAACACCGTGATCGTGTGGAATCCGACCGACGGCCCCGGTGAGCGGCACGACAAGCAGATCGTGCAGCCCTTCGGCGAATATCTGCCGTGGCGCGGATTCTTCCGGCACCTGTCGTCATACGCGGACCGGGCCGGTTACTTCGTCCCCGGCAACGGCACGGGCGTCGTCCACGCGGCCGGTGTCCCGATCGGGGTGACGACGTGCTGGGAGGTCATCTTCGACCGCGCCGCGCGCGAGTCGGTGCTCAACGGCGCCCAGGTTCTCACGGTGCCCACCAACAACGCCACGTTCGACGAGGCCATGAGCTCCCAGCAACTGGCATTCGGCAAACTGCGCGCGGTCGAACACAACCGCTACGTGGTGGTCGCCGGGACCACCGGCATCAGCGCGGTGATCGCACCGGACGGCCGTGAGCTGGCCCGCACCGAGTGGTTCCAGCCCGCTTATCTCGACAGCCAGATCCGTCTCAAGTCAGAGTTGACGCCAGCCACGCGATGGGGTCCGATCGTCCAGGCAGTGCTGGTCATCACAGGTTTCGGTGCCGTCCTCGTGGCGGCCGTCACCGCGTTGTTCACGACGATGATGCACAATGGAAGGTTCGTGCCAAAAAGATTTCGGCGCCGGGCGGCAAACGCCGGCGATGATGAAGGAGCAACATGAGCCCGAGTCAGCGCACTCTGGTGATCATCCCCACCTATAACGAGCGGGAGAATCTGCCGCTGATCGTCGGGCGCGTGCACCACGCCTGCCCTGAGGTGCACATCCTGGTAGTCGACGACGGCAGCCCCGACGGCACCGGCAAGCTTGCCGACGAGCTGGCGCTGGCCGACCCTGATCGCGTCCACGTCATGCACCGCACCACGAAGGCCGGGCTCGGCGCGGCCTACCTGGCGGGCTTCGACTGGGGCCTGGGTCGCGGCTACTCGGTACTGGTCGAGATGGACGCCGACGGCAGTCATGCGCCAGAGGAGCTCAGCCGGCTGCTCGATGCCGTCGACGCCGGTGCCGACCTGGCCATCGGATCGCGCTATGTCCCCGGCGGCACCGTCCGCAACTGGCCGTGGCGGCGCCTGGCGCTGTCGAAAACCGCCAACACCTACTCCCGGTTTCTGCTCGGTGTCGGCATCCACGACATCACCGCCGGCTATCGCGCTTACCGGCGCGAGGTGCTGGAGAAGATCGACCTGTCGGCGGTCGATTCCAAGGGCTACTGCTTCCAGATCGACCTCACCTGGCGCGCCATCAACAACGGGTTCACCGTCGTCGAGGTCCCGATCACCTTCACCGAGCGCGAACTCGGCGTGTCGAAGATGAGCGGCTCCAACATCCGCGAGGCCATGTTCAAGGTCGCCGAGTGGGGTATTCGGGGCCGCCTGGACCGCGCTCGGGGCGTGGTCCGCTAGCGCACGCCGGCCGCAGACAAAAAAGAACCGCGAGCGTGGACACGCTCGCGGTTCCTTTATGGCGTTCAGCTACCGCGCCGCTTGGTCTTGATCAGGTCGAGACGCTCCTTGAGCAGCTCCTCGAGCTCCTCGACCGAGCGACGCTCCAGCAGCATGTCCCAGTGGGTCCGGGGCGGCTTGACCTTCTTCGGCTCCGGGACGTCACCCTCGATCAGGGTGCCCTCGAGGCCGTTGCGGCACAGCCAGGTGCCTGGAATCTCTGCGTCGTCGGCGAACGGAACGTCGAACTCCTCGCCGTTCTCGGTGCGGTAGCGCGCGACCTGACGCGGCGCCAGGTCATGGTTGCGGTCGGTCTCGTAGCTCACGGCTCCGAGGCGACTGCCTCTCAGGACACGATCAGCCATCGTCAAACACTCCTCATCACGCGATTTGGCCCGGATTACACAACGCATAACGGCGTTGCCAAGTTCCCGACTCGACCGTCCATGATACGCCGGATGCGGCAAGGGTCCGTCTAC
Organism: Mycobacterium venezuelense; assembly: GCF_054919535.1. Lineage (NCBI taxonomy): Bacteria > Bacillati > Actinomycetota > Actinomycetes > Mycobacteriales > Mycobacteriaceae > Mycobacterium > Mycobacterium venezuelense. The sequence continues at coordinate 88,367 of NZ_JBONDW010000012.1, read as the reverse complement.
AGTCAGGACACATGGCCACCGGAAACAGCAGACGCCACCGTCCGCAGCCGTGTCGGTGGTGCGGGCGGGAGGTCTCCGACGCGCAGATGGGGCGCCGTCGCCAGTACTGCAGACAGTCCTGCCGGCAGCGCGCCTACGAACAGCGCGCAATGGTCAAGGGCACATCGCTGGCCCCGGATTCGGTGGTCCTCAGCGCCGACGAGGCTTCGCAGCTGTCGGACCGGGTGTATCAGGTGCGATGTGCGGCCGAGGATCTCGCGACCGCGGTCGACGAAGGTGCCGGAACGGATGAACTCCGCCAACTGTGCGATGCGCTGATGCAGGCGGCCAAGGCCGCTGACGGTTGGCGGTAGGACCGATTTGCTCCCCGATGTCGGCGGGGCCTTATCTGCTCCGCACGTGCGCGGGGCCCTACGATTGCGTCGGTGGCCGCCACATCCGATCCTGAACGCACTGAAACGACCCGTACCTGGCGATTCGACGACTTCGTCCTCGATACCGGTCGTTACGAGTTGCGCCGTGACGACGAGGTGATCCGGGTCGAACCTCAGGTGTTCGACGTCCTCACCCAACTGATCAGCCATCACGACCGTTTCGTGAGCAAAGAGGAACTCTTCGACTCTGTGTGGGGCGGGCGCTTCGTCGGGGAAGCGGCACTGACGAGCCGCATCAAGGCGGCGCGTCGCGCGCTTGGCGACGACGGTGAGTCGCAGCGCTACATCCGTACCGTCCGCGGCCGGGGCTACCAGTTCGTCGGCACGATCGCCGCACCTGAGGACCAGCCCGCGCAGCCCGTTGCGCCGCAACAGATCAACCCGGAGCCGCCACCGCGCCAGCACATAGCGTTCTGCCGCGCTGCCGACGGGGTCCGGTTGGCGTACGCCGTAGCGGGGGAGGGCCCGCCGCTCGTGCGAGCGGCGAACTGGATGACCCATCTCGGGTACGACATCGAAAGCCCGGTGTGGAGCCACTGGGTGCGCGATCTGTCGCGCAACCACACGTTCATTCGCTACGACGAACGCGGCTGCGGCTTGTCCGACTGGGAAGCCAGGGACTTCTCCTTCGAGGACTGGGTGGCCGATCTGGAATCGGTCGTCGAGGCGCTCGGACTGGAGCGTTTTCCGCTGCTGGGTGTCTCGCAAGGCGGCGCGGTGGCGGTGGCGTATGCCGCACGCCATCCCGAGCGGGTCAGCAGGCTCGTGCTGTGCGGCGCTTACGCAAGGGGGCGCGCCGTTCGCGCCGTGGGCGACGAGGAGAAACGAGCCGCCGCACTGGATCTCGACCTGGCCCGCGTCGGTTGGGGACGTGACGATCCGGCATTCCGCCAGGTGTTCGCCGCGCAGTTCCTACCGGACGGCACGCGCGCCGACTGGGCGGCGTTCGATCAGCTGCAGCGCCGCACGACCTCGCCGGAGAATGCGGTGCGCTTCCTGGAGGAGTTCGCCCGCATCGATGTGCGGGATGAGGCGAGCGAGGTGCGTTGCCCGACGCTGATCATGCACTCCCGCGAGGACCACCGGGTGCCGATGCAGTTCGGCGAGGAACTGGCGAGCTTGATCGACGACTCCAGGCTGGTCGCCCTGGCGAGCAACAATCACCTGCTGACGGCCACCGAACCGGCCTGGCCGGTCTTCTGCGCCGAGGTCGAGGCGTTCCTCGCGGACTGACGAACGCGGTTCGCCTCGGTTCTCCATGGAATCTCCATACATTCTTCATGTGCTTCACGGCGTCGCCATACATGCTGGTGACATGAGAAAACACCTGCGCAACCTGCTTGTGGGCGTCAGTGCGATGATCGCCCTCGGCGCCATCCCCGCCTGCTCCGGCGGATCGTCGACCGACGCCGGAACGTCTGGATCGGCGGCACCGGCCACCACCTCTGCCGCCGCGACCCCCGCACCCCTTCCCGCATCCGTCCGCTACATGGCCGACATGGAGTCCGAGGGCAAGAAGATGACCATCGGCATCTCCGTCGACGGCAACAACGTCACGGCCTACGCCTGCAACGGCGTGGACGACGAGGCCTGGTTCTTCGGAAACCAGACCGGCGGCAACATCGACATCACCTCGAAGTTCCGCGACACGCTCAAGGCGGACTTCACCGCAACCGACGCCAAGGGCGACCTGACGATGAACGGCGTGAACTACAAGTTCACCGCGGCCGCCGTGGCCGACCCCGCAGGCATGTACACCGCCGACTACCAGGGCGTGCGCGCATCGTGGGTCGTGCGTCCCGACGGCTCGGCGGTCGGCGTCCAGTTCAACGGCGGCATCAGCGGGCGCGACTTCGAACAGGCTGAGCTGCAACAGCTCAACGCCCAGCAGTTCCAGTCCCAGGTGCGCAACAAGCGCAAGTTGCAGCAGGCCCAGCAGCTGGTGCGGTTGCAGAACGGGACGTTCACCTCGAAGATCAACGGCCATGACGTGGTCGCCTCACTCGTCACGGGGAACACCCGCTTCGGCTGAGTAACGTTGCCGTACTGAGTAATCCCCGCCGGAACGATTCCGGCGGGGATTGCTGTATCGGCCGTGGCGTGTCGGCGGTGGATTCGATTTCACTCAGGCCGATTTCAATCATTACCGGCGGTATGCGGGGTGCGTAGCGTCGATTCACCGTGACCAGTCCCACCGAATCGGCCGCCCCGGCGACCACCGTCGCCAATCGCCGGTCAGGCGAACGCAAATGGGGCGCCATCCGGCTGATCTCACCAGTTGTCCTGCTTGCGCTGTGGCAGTTGGGCAGCGCGGTCGGACTGATATCGCAGGACGTCCTGCCCGCCCCGTCGTTGATCCTGGAGGCCGGGATCGAGCTCATCCGCAACGGGCAGCTCGCCGACGCGTTACAGGTGTCCGGGATGCGGGTGATCGTGGGGCTGTTGCTCGGTGGGGTGGTCGGTGTCGCGCTGGGAACGGCTGTGGGACTGTCCCGTTGGTTTGAGGCCACGGTCGATCCGCCGATGCAGATGATCCGGGCGCTGCCACACCTGGGCCTCATTCCGCTGTTCATCCTGTGGTTCGGCATTGGTGAGCTGCCCAAAGTGCTGCTGGTGGCGTTGGGCGTGAGCTTCCCGCTCTACCTGAACACCTTCTCGGCGATTCGGCAGGTCGACCCCAAGCTGTTCGAAACCGCTCAGGTACTGGGCTTTTCGTTCTGGCAGCGGTTCCGCACCATCATCGTGCCCAGTGCGGCACCCCAGGTGCTCGTCGGGTTCCGGCAGTCACTCGCGATCGCCTGGTTGACTCTGATCGTCGCCGAGCAGATCAACGCCGACAAAGGGATCGGCTTCCTGATCAACAACGCCCGCGATTTCCTGCGCATCGACATCATCATCTTCGGGCTGATTGTCTATGCGCTGTTGGGTATCGGTACCGATGCCATTGTCCGCATGCTGGAACGTCGAGCCCTGAGGTATCGCGCATGACCGTCATTTCGGACCGAACGACCAAGATCGCAGGCGAACTGCGCGGCGTGAACAAGTGGTACGGCGATCACCATGTGCTCGGCGACGTGTCGGTGCGCATCGGCAGCGGTGAGATCGTCGCGTTGATCGGACGCAGCGGATCCGGCAAGTCGACGGTTTTGCGTGTACTTGCGGGATTGTCCACCGACCACACGGGGGAGCGCGTGGTGTCGGGTGCGCCGGCGCTCGCCTTTCAGGAACCGAGGCTGTTCCCGTGGCGAGACGTCCGGACGAACGTTGCCTACGGCCTGACCCGAAGCCGGCTCTCGCGCGGACAGGCGTTGGCCCGGGCCGAGCGGGCCCTGGCCGACGTGGGCTTGGCCGATCGAGCCGGCGCATGGCCGTTGACGTTGTCCGGCGGCCAGGCTCAACGGGTGTCGCTGGCCAGGGCCCTGGTCGCCGAGCCGGAGTTGCTGCTGCTCGACGAGCCGTTCGGCGCGCTCGACGCGCTGACCCGGCTGAGCATGCGCAAGCTGTTGCTGGACCTGTGGCGCGAGCACGGCTTCGGCGTGTTGCTGGTCACCCACGACGTCGACGAGGCGGTTGCACTTGCCGACCGCGTTCTGGTGTTGGAGGAAGGCCGGGTGGTGCACACGCTCGACATCACCGACACGCGCCGATCACCGGGCGATCCCTCCGCGAACACCGAACGCTACCGGGCCGAGTTGCTCGACAGTCTCGGTGTCGCGCTCTGAGATGAGGAGAACGGGGATGTTGAAATCCAGTCGCATGGTCGCGGCGCTGCTGCTTGTCGCCGGATTGCTCGCGGGTTGCGTTTCCCGCCAAGACAATTCGGCTCCACAACAGGCTCCCGCGGCGGTGCCGCTCGCGGAACTCGCCGGGGTGACACTGCAGATCGGGGACCAGAAGGGTGGTACCGAAGCGCTGCTGCGAGCGGCGGGCGCGCTGGACGATCTGCCCTATCGCGTGGCGTTCTCCACGTTCACGTCGGGGCCACCGCAGATCGAGGCGGCCACCGCGGGCAAGATCGACTTCGCGATCACCGGAAACACCCCTCCGATATTCGGCGCGGCGTCGAACGCCAAGGTCAAGGTGGTGTCGGCATACGACGGCGGCGGTTACGGCGACCAGATCCTTGTCCACGCCGACTCGCCGATCCAGACTGTCGCCGATCTGCGCGGCAAGAGCATCGCGATCGCGAAAGGCAGTTCAGCGCACGGGCATACGCTCGTTCAGCTGAGTCGCGCCGGCCTCAGCCCGGCCGATGTCAAGCTGGTGTTCCTGCAACCCGCCGATGCGCTGTCGGCCTTCACGCAGCGCCGGGTCGACGTCTGGGCGGTGTGGGATCCCTATACCGCGCAGGCCGAGAAGGAGCTGCCGGTACGCAGCATCGCGCGCGCGACGGGCGTCACCAACGGCGCGGGATTCGGGGTTGCGTCGGACGCGGCGCTGGCCGATCCGAAACGCAACACCGCGCTCGCCGATTTGTTGGTGCGTTACGCGAAGGCCGTGCGATGGGCCAACGATCATCGCGACCAGTGGGTGCAACGCTACGCCGCGGAGGTTGGGCTCGACCCCGCCGTGGCAGCCGTCGCGCAGGGCCGCAGCCTGCGGTTGCCGACCGACCTGTCCGATCAGCTCATCGCGTCCGAACAGGAAATGGCCGACCTGTTCGCCGAATCGGGGCAGATAGCCGCCGCACCCGACTTCGCCAACTGGGTGGACCGCCGCTTCGCCGATCAGCTGCGGCCCTTCTACCTCAACCGCAACTAAGAAGGGGATGTCCGTGACTGTCCAGCCATCCGCTCGATTCTTCTGGTTCCTGCCCACCAACGGCGACAGCCGCTCGATCGTCGGGGCGTCGCACGCCTCCACGCATCACACCATCCCGGACAACTATCGTGCGCCGAGCCGTCGCTACCTCGCAGAAATCGCCCGTGCCGCCGACCGTCTCGGCTACGAAGGGGTACTCACCCCGACCGGAACCTGGTGCGAGGACGCGTGGTTGACCGCTTCGGCGCTGCTCGCCGAGACCGAGCGGCTCAAGTTCCTTGTGGCGTTTCGGCCCGGGTTGGTTCCGCCGACGCTCGCCGCGCAGCAAGCCGCGACGCTGCAGCGGTTCTCCGAGGGGCGTGTGCTGCTCAACATCGTCAGTGGCGGCGACAACGTCGAGCAACGCCGGTTCGGCGATTGGCTCAGCCACGACGAGCGGTACTCGCGCACCGGGGAGTTTCTCCACATCGTGAATTCGCTGTGGCGCCAAGGGCCGGACGAATCCCTGACCTACAAGGGCGAGTACTACTCGGTGGCCGACGCCAGGGTGTCGGCGGCGCCGGACCCGTTGCCGCAGATCTACTTCGGCGGTTCGTCGTCAGCCGCATTGCCGATCGCCGCCGAGCACGTCGACGTCTATCTCACCTGGGGTGAACCGCCGCAGGCCGCCGCTGCCAAGGTCGCACAGGTCCGCGAATTGGCCGCACAGCGCGGGCGCACCGTACGGTTCGGCGTCCGGCTGCACACGATCTCACGTGACACCTCGGCGGCGGCGTGGGCCGTGGCCGACGAGCTGCTGGCCGAACTCAGCCCAGAGCAGATCGCCAAAGCCACTGCACTGCATGCCAAGTCGGAGTCGGAAGGCCAGCGCCGCATGACGGCGCTGCACGGTGGCCGGGTGGACCAGCTCGAGATCTACCCCAACCTGTGGGCCGGCGTCGGCCTGGTCCGTGGCGGCGCGGGCACCGCGCTGGTCGGCAGCCACGAGGAGGTCGCCAACCTCATCTACGAGTACCACTCACTCGGTTTCGACGAGTTCATCCTGTCCGGCTACCCGCATCTCGAAGAGGCATACTGGTTCGCCGAAGGCGTGCTGCCGATCCTCAAACGCAAAGGGGTCGCCTAGTCCGGCGGGCAGCTGAACTGCCTACCCACCCCTACCGGCGGCGGGCCAGGCTTCAGGCAGCCGAGCGGCTCGACACCCGCGCCGCTGAACCGGACCCCCGACTGGTGTGCGTAATTGACGCACAGGAGAGCAGTGGCATCCGCGCGGCACCGGTAGTCGCCGAACCCGAGCGACTGCCCGGCCGGGAGCTCGGCGCCGTCGCCGTACGTGAATCGGCCCGGATCGCCGTGCAGCGAGCCGATGTCCACCGTCGGGCCCGCGAAGTCCACCCAGCCCGCGACCCAGTTCCCCTCGACGTCCGACGGCTTGTCGGGCAGCCCGTCGGCTTCGACGAGGCAGGACAGTTGGCCACCCACCAGTTTGTCGGTCGCACACCGCGTGCCCGCGGCCACGAACGCGATGTCCTCGCCGAGATCGGTGGTTTCGCCGTCACGCGTTGCGGTGTGGAAGCCCGCGACGTCGGCCGGCTTTCCGGCCTCCACCCACTTGATCACCTGCGGCATCGGGGTTCCCGCAGCCGGCGCGGTGGTGGGCAGCGGCGACGTCGTCGTCGGTGTCGGTTTGGCGCTCGGTTGCGTCGTAGCGGTCGGCACCGACAACCGGGGTTGCGACGTCGGTTCGGCTTCCCGACCCGACGAGCACGCTGCCAACAGCACAGACGCCGCGATGATCACAGCAATGCGCATCCCGCCAGGCTAGCGGTCGAGCTCGGGTGCACCGACCAGGCGCGTCGTACGCGAGCGATGTTCGCTACCGTCGAGTGATGCACGAACGGACCGTCCGCGCGCAGATCAGCACCGGAATCGTCGAGGGCTTCACGCGCGACGGCGTAAACCGCTGGCGTTCCATTCCCTACGCGCGGCCTCCGGTAGGGCCCTTGCGGTTGCGCGCGCCGCAACCGGCCGAGCCATGGCCGGGGGTGCGCTATTGCCACGGCTTCGGGTATTGCGCGCCGCAGCAACGGCGGTACACCGTGGTCGGGGTCGGCAAGTATCAGCCGATGAGCGAGGACTGCCTGACGCTCAACGTGGTTGCGCCGCAAACTCCGCCTGAGGGTCCGCTTCCGGTGATGTTTTTCGTGCACGGCGGCGGCTACATCCTCGGCAGCTCGGCAACGCCGATCTATGACGGTGCCGCGCTGGCGCGTCGCGGGTGCGTCTACGTCTCGGTCAACTACCGGCTCGGGGTGCTGGGCTGCATGGAATTGTCGTCGCTTTCCACCCCCGAGCATCCGATCGACGACAATCTGTTCCTGCGCGATCTGGTCCTGGCATTGCAGTGGGTCAAAGACAACATCGCGGCGTTCGGCGGCGACCCCGACAACGTCACGATCTTCGGTGAAAGCGCAGGCGCGCAGGCGGTCGCCACGCTGTTGGCGGTGCCTGCGGCCGAAGGTCTGTTCGCGCGGGTGATCTCCGAGAGCCCCGCCAGCGGCATGGTCAGCTCGGCTGCCGCGGCCGCCCGGCTCGCCGCCCAGTTCGCGGGCCTGGTCAGTTCGGGCGGCGATGCGGCCGCGGCGCTCAAGACGGCGCGCGCCGCCGAACTGGGCAGGGCGCTTGAGCAACTCATCTCGCGAGGCATGACCGACATGCCGGGTGCGTTCCCGGTCGGCCCGACGTTCGGCACCGAATTCCTGCCCGCCGATCCGGTCGCGGCAATGGCCGACGGAACCGCACACCGACTGCCGTTGATCGTCGGGAACAACGCCGACGAAGGCCGGCTGTTCACCCGTTTCCTGCCGTTGCTCCCGACCAACGAGCGCATGATCGAGAAGCTGTTCGCCGATGCCGACCCGGAGCACCGGGAGCGGATCGTCGCGGCGTACCCGGGCTATCCCAACAGCGCGGCGTGTGTGCGGCTGGGCGGCGACTTCGCGTTCGGCTCGGCCACGTGGCAGATCGCCGAGGCGCACAGCCGTCATGCGCCCACCTATGTGTATCGCTACGACTACACGCCACGGGCCCTGCGCTGGGCGGGGTTCGGCGCCACCCACGCCATGGAGTTGCTGGCCGTATTCGACACGTACCGGACGCGATACGGCTCGATGCTCACCGCGGCTGCGGACCGGCAGTCAGCCCGGTTCGTGAGCCGTGACGTGCAGACGCGGTGGCGCGAGTTCAGCCGCACCGGCGTGCCGGGTGCGGGTTGGCCGCGCCACGACGCCGAAACGCGCGGGGTGTACGTATTCGATCGCACGCCACGCGTCGAGTACGACCCGGATGCCGATCGCCGGCTGGCATGGGAGGGGTTCACGCTCGCCGAGCGCTGACTCTGCGCGATCGCCTGCGGGCAGCGCGCCCGGTGTGGTTGCGTGATCGGGTGGACCATCCCCTTGACCCGCTGTCGGCCGACGAGTTCACCGCGGTGGCAGCGATATTGCGGCGTGAGCACGGTGTCGCAGATGGGTGGCGGATCGCGTCGGCGGAACTGGCCGAGCCGTCCAAAGCCGAACTGGCCGGCTTCGAGGAAAGTGGCTCGACGCCGCCGCGGCGTGCCGCGGTCATCTGCCTCAACCGAGCCGAGAACGCCACGTACAAGGGCGTGGTGTCGTTGACGCGCGACGCCGTCGAAGCGTTCGAGCACATCCCCGGCGTGCAGGCCAACTTCACCGTCGACGAATTCGCCGAGTGCGATCAGATGCTGCGCCACCATCCAGATGTGATCGCCGCGTTGGCCAACCGCGGCATCACCGATATCGACAACGTCTTCATGGACACCTGGACCTATGGCGACGCCGTCGCCCCACCGGAGTACCGGAACCGGCGCATCGGCTGGTCCGACACCTGGTACAAGGCGGCGCCCGGCGCCAACCCGTACGCGCACCCGGTCAGCGGCCTGCACTGCGTCGTCGACCTCAACGCCATGGAGCTGCTGCGCGTCGAGGACGACGGTAGTGACGAAATGCCGGATGTCATGGGCGAATACGTGCCCCACCACATTCCGCAGCGAATCCGGTCGGCGTGGAACCGGGAGCCGATCGCGCCACTGCACATCACTCAGCCGGACGGGCCGTCGTTCACCCTCGACGGCAACCTGTTGCGCTGGCAGAACTGGTCGCTGCGGGTCGGGTTCAATCACCGGGAAGGGATGACACTGCACACCGTGCGATACCGTGACGGGGACGCGAATCGTTCGGTGGCGCACCGGTTGTCGTTCGCCGAGATGGTGGTGCCGTACCGTGACCCGTCCGTCGATCACTACCGGCGCACCGCATTCGACATCGGTGAGTGGGGTCTGGGCTTCATGACCACATCGCTCGCGCTCGGATGTGACTGCCTCGGCGAAATTCGTTATCTGGACGCCGTTCTGCACAACAGCAAGGGCGAGCCGTACACCATCACCAACGCGATCTGCATCCACGAAGAAGACAACGCCGTGCTGTGGAAGCACGTCGACCACGACGCGGGCGCCGAAGTACGTCGGATGCGCCGGCTGACCCTGTCGTTCCACGTCACCGTCGCGAACTACGAGTACCTGGTGTACTGGCGGTTCTATCAGGACGGCAACATCGAATGCGAGGTGCGTGCCACCGGCATCATGGTGACCACACCGCTGGCTCCGGGCCAACCCAACCCCAACGGAACACTCGTCGACGAGCGGACCTACGCGCCTTTCCACCAGCACTTCCTGATCGCTCGGCTCGACCTCGACATCGACGGCACCGACAACACGGTTTACCGGACGGAGTCGTACGCCGAACCGGTCGGCCCCGACAATCCGTACGGGTTGTCGCTCGTGGTGCGCAACCAGGCGCTGCGCAGCGAGGATGACGGCAAGCAGGACGTCGACTTCGCGACGCAGCGCGCCTGGAGAATCGTCAACACCAACGTCGTCAACGGCCTGGGCACCCACCCGTCCTACAAGCTGGTGCCCGCCGGGGCGATTCCGCCGATGTTCGATCCGGCCTCGCCCGTGCTGCAGCGCGCCAACGTCATCGGCCACACGCTGTGGGTGACCCCGAACCACCCCGACGAGCGTTGGCCCGCAGGGGAATTCGTCAACCAATCCGCCACCGACACCGGGCTGGGGCAGTGGACCAAGGCCAACCGGTCGATCGACAACACCGACGTGGTGCTGTGGTACGTGTTCGGCATCCACCACATCACCCGACCCGAGGACTGGCCGGTGATGCCCGTCGACGTCGTGTCCTTCTGGCTCAAGCCGTACGGCTTCTTCGACCGCAACCCGGCGCTCGACGTGCCCGCGGCTCCGCCGGACGCCTGTACCCACACCGGCGCGAGGTCGGCGCACCATTAGTTGACACCTGTCATGTGTGATCCCGGCCACTGCTAAGTTGCGTGTGTGCAACCGACTCAGAACGCCGTGCTCGAGCGTCCCGATGACCTGACCAGCGACTGGCTGACCGCCGCGCTCGGCGCGGGCCCCGTCACCGGATTCAGTCACGAACGGATCGGCACCGGTCAGATGAGCGAGTGCTACCGCGTGTCGCTCACCTACGGAGACGGCGGGACCGGCCCGGCGTCAGTCGTGCTCAAGGTCGCCGCGACCGATCCCAGCAGCCGCCAGACCGGACTTGCGCTCGGCCTCTACGAACGTGAGGTGCGGTTCTACACCGACATCGCGCCGGGCCTACCGGCCGGGCCGGTGGCGCCGTGCTATCACGCCGCCTTCGATCCCCAAACGGGGGCGTTCGACCTGCTGCTCGGTGATGCCGCACCCGCCACGGTCGGTGACGAGATCCGCGGCGCGACAGCCGAACAGGCCTCAGTCGCGCTGGCCGAACTCGGCCGCGTGCACGGCCCGATACTGGCCGACCCGAAGCTGGGCCGGGCCGACTGGCTCAACCGCGATGCCCCGGTCAGCCAAGCGATGATCGCGGGCTTGTACGCGGCGTTCGCCGAGCGCTACGACGGCATGATCACCGCCGAACAGCGCCAGGTGTGCGAACGGCTCGTGGAGAGCTTCGACGCCTACATCGCCGCCGAGGGCGAACCGGGGCGCCCGCTCGGCCTTGTGCACGGCGATTACCGGATGGACAACATGCTGTTCGGTGAGCCGGGCGCGGATCGCGTGCTGACCGTGGTCGATTGGCAGACGGTCACCTGGGGTCCCGCGCTGACCGATGTCGCGTACTTCATCGGGTGTGCGCTGCCCGTCGAGCGGCGCCGCGGACACTACTACGCGTTGTTGCGCACCTACCATGCCGCGCTGGGCCCGAACCCGGCGCTGAGCCTGGAGCAGGTCCGCGACGGCGTGCGCAGGCAGAGTTTCTTCGGCGTGATGATGGCGATCATCTCGTCGATGCTCGTCGAACGCACCGAGCGCGGCGATCAGATGTTCATGACGATGCTGGACCGCCACTGCAGCCACGTGCTGGACACCGGCGCACTCGATATCCTCGCGCCTCCCGAGGTCCCTGCGCCGCTCGTTCCGTCGGCCGCCGACGAGGCCGCCCACGAGCCCACCGACGAAGCACTGTGGAACGAGAGCTGGTACTTCGATTTCGTCGACAAGGCCGCCGGATTCGGCGGCTGGGTGCGCCTCGGACTGATGCCCAACCAGGACACCGCGTGGATCAACGTGCTGCTGTCGGGTCCGGGCCTGCCGACCATCGCGCTCAACGACTTTCACGCCCCGCTGCCTGCCGACATCTCCAGCGTCCTGGGTGCCGGTGCCGAACTCGCGTTGCTGCCGATCGAGCCACTTCAGACGTACCGGGTCGCCGCGTCGGGCAGTGGACAGTCCTACGAAGATCCGGCGGCGCTTCTGCGCGGCGAGGACGGGACGCCCGTGGCAGTCACGATGGACCTCACCTGGACCACCGCGGCGACCCCGTACCAATACCGCATCACGCCCCGCTACGAGCTGCCGTGCACAGTCTCGGGCACGGTGACGGTGGGGGATCAGACCTACCGTGTCGTGGCCGTGCCTGGCCAGCGTGATCACTCCTGGGGTGTCCGCGACTGGTGGTCGATGGAATGGGTCTGGAGCGCACTGCATCTCGACGACGGCACCCACCTGCACGGCGTCGACATCCGGATACCGGGCATGGCGCCGATCGGCGTGGGCTATTCGCAGCGGGCGGGCGAACCACTCGTCGAGCTGGAAAAGGTGACCGCGCAGCACACCCTGGGGGAGGACGACCTTCCCGTCACCACCACACTGTCGCTGCAACCCGGTGACATCGAGGCGACCGTCGACATCCAAGGCCACGCACCGGTACTGCTGACCTCACCCGACGGCAAGGTCAGCCAGTTCCCCCGCGCCTGGGCGACCGTGCGCACCGCCGACGGCCGCACCGGCGTCGGCTGGCTGGAGTGGAACCGCAACCTCGGCTAGACCTGACCTGTTCTCCTCCCACCGCGAGCGTGCGTGTCTGCTCCGCGACACGCCGCCCTGGAGCAGCATTTTGCGCACGCTGGGTCGCGGTCAACTGATGCGGAAACGCTTCACTCGCGCCGTCGCCCCGGAGACCAGCTCCACGTGGCTGCGCGGCACGCCGAGATGCGCGGCAAGCAGTTTCGTGACGGCCTCATTGGCCTTGCCGTCGACCGCGCGCTCAGGCACGTAGATGGTCAGCGCGCCGTCGTCGCCGACCTCGACCAGCGGGCCTTTGCGACTGCCGGGCTTGACTCGGACTGTGATCATGTCTCGCCGAACGTGAGCTCGTGTGTCAAATTCCGGGAGATCTTCGCACACAAGCCAACACTCGGTGCCGTGCCGTGGACGGATCTAGCGCGCGACGATGACCGACGATCCGTGGCCGAACAGACCCTGGTTGGCCGTGACACCGACCTTGGCGCCTTCGACCTGCCTGCCCGTCGCTTGCCCCTTCAGCTGCCAGGTCAGCTCGCACACCTGCGCGATGGCCTGGGCTGGGATGGCCTCACCGAAGCACGCGAGTCCGCCGGACGGATTGACCGGGACCCGGCCACCGATCGCCGTCGCGCCGCTGCGCAGCAGCTGTTCCCCTTCGCCTTTCGCGCACAGCCCGAGGTGCTCATACCAGTCCAGCTCGAGCGCGGTGGACAGGTCATACACCTCGGCCAGGCTGACGTCCTCGGGGCCGATACCGGCCTCGGCATACGCCGCGTCGAGGATCTGATCTTTGAACACCCGCTCGGGCGCCTCGACAACCGCGGTGGAATCCGTTGCGATGTCCGGCAATTCGGGGAGATGCTGCGGGTAGCGCGGCGTCACGGTGCTGATCGCGCGCACCGACGGCACACCCTCAAGCGAGCCCAGGTGCTTGCGGGCGAAGTCCGCGCTGGCCACGATCAACGCCGCCGCGCCGTCGGAGGTCGCGCAGATGTCGAGCTGACGCAGCGGGTCGGCGACGACCGGGCTGGCGAGCACGTCCTCTACCGCGGACTCCTTGCGGTAGCGGGCGTTCGGGTTCTGCAGACCGTGCCGCGAGTTCTTCACCTTGACCTGTGCGAAGTCCTCGGCGGTCGCGCCGTAGAGGTCCATCCGGCGCCGGGCCAGCAGCGCGAAGTACACGGGGTTCATCGCGCCGATCAGATGGAAACGCTGCCAGTCGGGATCGTTCTTGCGCTCGCCGCCGACCGGCGCGAAGGCGCCCTTCGGCGTGGTGTCGGCGCCGATCACCAATGCCACGTCGCAGAACCCGGCCAAGATCTGGGCCCTGGCGCTCTGCAGTGCCTGGGAGCCGCTCGCGCACGCCGCGTACGAAGACGAGACCGGCACGCCGTTCCAGCCGAGCTTCTGGGCGAAGGTGGACCCCGCGATGAAGCCGGGGTAGCCGTTGCGGATCGTGTCGGCGCCGGCCACCAACTGGATCTGGCGCCAGTCCAGCCCGGCCTCGCCGAGCGCCGCGCGCGCCGCGACGACGCCGTACTCGGTGAAGTCCCGGCCCCATTTGCCCCACGGGTGCATGCCCGCGCCGAGGATGTAGAGCGGTTCGGGTGCGCTCATGACGGGATCCTCCATGCGTAGGTGGTGCGCTCGACACCTTCGGCGTCGGTGTAGAGCGTCATCGTGGTGAGTTCCATCTCCATGCCGACCTGAAGATCGGCCGCGAGGGTGCCCTCCACGACCTTGCCGAGCACGATCAGCCCCTCGTCGGCCAATTGCACCGCGGCGATGGCGAACGGTTCGAAGGGATCGGGCGCCGGATAGGGCGCCGGTGGTGGATACCGGTTCTCGGTGTAGCTCCACACCTTCCCGCGCCGCGACAGGGGCACAAGGTCGAGCACGTCGCTGTCGCAGGCCGGGTTCGGGCAGTTGTTCTCGCGTGGCGGGAACACATAGGTGGCGCACTGGGCGCACTTGCCGCCGATCAGATGAGTCGCGCCGGAATCGTCGGCGGCGAACCATCCTTCGATAGCGGGCTGCGTAGAAGCTGCTGGCACCCGGTCAGACTAACCGAGATCCACCCAGAAACTGAAACGTGTTGCAGTTTTGTCCCGACTGCCGGGAGGTCATCGCGAGGCGACATCCAGCAGGATCTGCAGCACCTCATCGGTATGGCCGGCCAGCAGGTTGTGCGTGCTGTCCAGCGCATGTGTGGTCCATGACGGGTCGTGGCTCAGCTTCTCGAACAGGGCCGCGAACGGCGGTTCGCCGTCCCACTGAGTGGCATAGACGTACACGCGGCGCCGAAACTTCGACAGATCGCCGGTCAACCGGATCGGCTGCATCAACGATGCCAGCGGGTGGGCGGTGGCCCGCTTGTCGAAGAACGGCAGGGGAGGCACGCCGTACCCGGTGGCGTCGACGTCGGCATACCAGCCGCGCAAGTCGTCGGTCACCAGATTCCAGCACGAGTCGCCGTCGGCCGGCACGAACGCGTCGAGGTACACCAGTGAATCGACCAGGGCGGCAAGACGATCCGCCACGGCAGTGATGACCATGCCGCCATAGCTGTGCCCGACCAGCACGGCGTCGGTCACCTGTTGCGCATCGAGTTCGGCCAGTACGTCGACGATGTGGGTCTCCAGGTTGACGCCCGCGTGCGCGAGGTGGGCGCGCTCGGCCACCCCGGTCAACGTGATGGCCAGCACGCGGTGCCCGTGTGCACGCAGTCGCGCGGCCAGCCCGTCGTAGTACCACCTGCCGTGGCAGGCGCCGGGAACAAGAACATAGGTCGTCATGTCAGGCTCCGATCTGCGTTCGTGTCGCGCCGATAGTCGGCGGTGACGCGGGCGAGTTCCTCGGGACGCGACGCGCCGATGCGGTGCATCGCGCGGTTGGCCGCGACCACGTCGGCGGTCGCGGGCCTGCGGATGTCCTCGTAGCGTCGCAGCCCTGTTTCGATGTCGCGGGCGAGTTCGTCGGCCAGCACCCGGGCGTCGACGATCGCCTGCGAACCACCGTTCGCCCCAACGGGATACATCGGATGGGCGGCGTCGCCGAGCAACGTGACGCGTCCGGCGCCCCACCACGGGAGCGGGGCCCGGTCGACCATCGGGTATTCGAGCACGGTTGCGGTCCGCTCGATCAAATCGGCGACATCGAGCCAGCCGAGGTCCCAACGGGCAAGGTGGGCCAGCACTTCCGACCGGTCGCCGGGCTGGTTCCACCGCGCGTCACCGGGCAGCGGTCCGGGTTCGGATTCGGGCACCAGGATCACCCAGTTGGTCAGCCCGCCGCCGATTCGATAGACGACGAGTTCGGCCGCATCGTCTTTGACGATGGCCATGGTGTGCCCGTCGAGGAACGGTTCGCCGGGCGCGGCGCCGCGGAACATCCGCACACCTGACCACAGCAGTGGATCGACGCCCGGGTGAAGTCGTGCGCGCACGGCCGAATGGATGCCGTCAGCTCCGATCAGCGCTGCGGCGCCGAAGTCGCCGGCCGAGGTCCGCACTGTGACGTGCGCGCCGTCGTCGTCGAACCCGATCAGTCGTGCGCCGGTGTGGACGCGGTCCGGCCCGAGTGCCGACAGCAACAGCATCTGCAGTTCGCCCCGGTGGACCGAGTACTGCGGGTGGCCGTAGCCACCGTCGATGCCACGTGGTTCGCGAAACAGCAGGGTTCCGCTGGCGTCGTAGTAGCTGATCGCCGCCGGTGCCACCGCGATCTCCGACAGCGCATCGCCCAGTCCGAGTTCGGACAGTTCCCGGACCGCGTGCGGCAACAGATTGATGCCGACCCCGAGCGGTCGCATGTCGCGCGCGCGTTCGATGACGGTTGCGGAGATCCCGCGGGCCCGCAGCGCGAGGGCAGCGGTCAGCCCGCCGATGCCGGCGCCTGCGATGAGTATTTCGGTCATGACCCCAGCGTCAGAGTCGCCGATCTATAAGTCCAATACCCGGTTAGTCCAGAAACTATAATCAGGCGTTATGGAACTTCGGCAGCTCGAATACTTCGTCGCCGTTGCCGAAGAGGCCAACTTCACCCGCGCGGCACAGCGGGTGCATGTCGCCCAGCCGGCCGTCAGCGCTCAAATCCGCCGTCTGGAGCGGGAATTCGGCCAGCAGCTGTTCGATCGCAGCCGGCGCGCCGTCCGCCTGACCGCTGCGGGGCAGGCGGCGTTGCCTCATGCCCGTGCGGCGTTGGCCGCGGTGGCGGATGCGCGCACCGCGGTCGACGAACTCGGAGATCTGGTGCGCGGTTCGATTGCCGTTGGCACCGTGACGGCCCACGACTTCGACATGGCAGGCCTGCTGGCGGAATTCCACACTGCACACCCGTTGGTCGGCATCACGCTGGGCACTGACGACTCCGATGCGCTGATCGAGGGTGTGCTGAGCGGACGCCTCGATGCGGCCATCGTGTCGGTGGGGCGCGACGTGCCCGCCGGACTCGAGGCAGAGGTCGTCACCGATCAACGCATCGTCGCGGCCGTCGGGGCCGGCCATGCGTGGCGTCGGCGGCGCACCATCAGCCTCGACGATCTCGCCGGCTGTCCGATCATCGCGTTGCCTGTGGGCACGGGCATCCGTCACCAGTTCGACCGTGCGTGCGCGGCGGCCGGGGTGCAGGTGCGCGTCGCATTCGAGGCCAGCACACCACTCGCGCTGGCCGACCTCGCCGAGCGCGGTCTTGGCGTCGCAGTCCTGCCGGAATCGGTCGCGACGACCCGAGGCGGACTGCGTTCGGTACGCATCGCGCCCGAGCTTCGGGGGCGGCTGGTCTTCGCGTGGCGGTCGCACGGTCCGATGACCCCGGCCGCCCGCGTCCTGGTCGAGATGGCTCGCCGCCGCCTGCGCGTCAGTGCTCCCGAATAGAGTGTGGGCCGTGAGCCCAGCCAAGACCGAGCCGAAGAACGCATCCGCCGAAACAGCGACCGACAAGCCCACACTGATGCTGCTGGACGGCAATTCGCTGGCGTTCCGGGCGTTCTACGCGCTACCTGCCGAGAATTTCAAGACGCAGGGCGGTCTGACCACCAACGCGGTGTACGGGTTCACCGCGATGCTGATCAACCTGCTGCGCGACGAGCAGCCCACCCACGTCGCGGCGGCTTTCGACGTCTCGCGCCAGACGTTCCGCAAGGAGAAGTACCCCGAGTACAAAGAGGGCCGCTCGGCGACGCCGGACGAGTTCCGCGGCCAGATCGACATCACCAAGGAGGTGCTCGGTGCGCTGGGCATCACGGTGCTGGCCGAACCGGGGTTCGAGGCCGACGACATCATCGCGACGCTGGCCACCCAGGCCGAGGAGGGCGGGTACCGCGTGCTGGTGGTCACCGGCGACCGGGACTCGCTGCAGTTGGTGAGCGACGACGTCACCGTGCTCTACCCGCGTAAAGGCGTCAGTGAGCTGACGCGGTTCACGCCTGAGGCGGTGCTGGAGAAGTACGGCCTGACCCCGGCGCAATATCCCGATTTCGCGGCCCTGCGCGGCGACCCGAGCGACAACCTGCCCGGTATCCCGGGCGTGGGGGAGAAGACCGCCACCAAATGGATCGTGGAGTACGGCTCGCTGCAGGCCCTGGTCGACAACGTCGACAAGGTCAAGGGCAAGGTCGGCGACGCGCTGCGGGCCAACTTGTCCAGCGTGGTGCTCAACCGCGAGCTCACCGATCTGGTCCGCGACGTGCCGCTCGCGCAGACCCCCGACACCCTGCGGGTCCAGCCGTGGAACCGCGACCAGATCCACCGGTTGTTCGACGACCTGGAGTTCCGGGTGTTGCGCGACCGCCTGTTCGAGACGCTGGTCGCCGTCGAACCCGAGGTCGAGCACGGATTCGACGTGCGCGGCCGCGCGCTGGAGCCCGGCGAACTGGCCGCGTGGCTGTCCGAGCACAGCCTCGGCAACCGCTTCGGCCTCGCCGTCGTCGGCACGCATCTGGCCTACGACGCCGACGCGACCGCGTTGGCGATCGTGTCGGCCGACGGCGACGGGCGCTACATCGACACCGCCACGCTGACACCTGAGGACGAGGCCGCGCTGGCATCCTGGCTGGCCGATCCGGGGCCGCCCAAGGCGCTGCACGAGGCCAAGCTCGCGATGCACGATCTGGCCGGGCGGGGGTGGACGCTGCGCGGCGTCACCTCTGATACCGCGCTGGCCGCGTACCTGGTGCGGCCCGGCCAGCGCAGCTTCGCCCTCGATGATCTGTCGGTGCGCTACCTGCGTCGCGAACTTCGCGCGGAAACCCCGGAGCAGCAACAACTTTCGCTGCTAGATGACTCCGACGGGGTTGACGAGCAGGCGGTGCAGACCGTGATTCTGCGGGCCAGCGCGGTGCTCGACCTTGCCGACGCCCTCGACGAGGAACTGGCCCGCATCGACTCGTCGTCGTTGCTGGGCCGGATGGAACTTCCCGTGCAGCAGGTCCTGGCCGAGATGGAACATGCGGGCATCGCGGTGGATCTCGACCACCTGCAGGAACTGCAGGGCG
The DNA here is from genome assembly GCF_054919535.1 of Mycobacterium venezuelense. Taxonomy (NCBI): domain Bacteria; kingdom Bacillati; phylum Actinomycetota; class Actinomycetes; order Mycobacteriales; family Mycobacteriaceae; genus Mycobacterium; species Mycobacterium venezuelense. The sequence continues at coordinate 69,274 of NZ_JBONDW010000012.1, read as the reverse complement.
AATTCGCCGATCAGATCCGCGACGCCGCCGAGGCGGCCTACGGCGTGATCGGCAAGCAGATCAACCTCGGCTCACCCAAGCAGTTGCAGGTCGTGCTGTTCGACGAGCTGGAGATGCCCAAGACCAAGCGCACCAAGACGGGGTACACCACCGACGCCGACGCGCTGCAGTCACTGTTCGACAAGACCGGTCATCCGTTCCTGCAACACCTGTTGGCGCATCGCGATGCGACGCGGCTCAAGGTTACCGTCGACGGCCTGCTGAACTCGGTCGCCTCGGACGGCCGCATTCACACGACGTTCAACCAGACAATCGCAGCGACGGGCCGGCTGTCGTCCACCGAGCCGAACCTGCAGAACATTCCGATCCGCACCGAGGCAGGCCGCCGGATCCGCGACGGGTTCGTGGTCGGCGAGGGCTACGCCGAGCTCATGACCGCCGACTACAGCCAGATCGAGATGCGGATCATGGCCCATCTGTCGCGCGACGAAGGCCTCATCGAAGCTTTCAATACCGGTGAGGACCTGCATTCGTTCGTGGCGTCGCGCGCTTTCTCGGTGCCCATCGACGAGGTCACACCGGAACTGCGCCGCCGCGTCAAGGCGATGTCGTACGGCCTGGCGTACGGGCTCTCAGCCTATGGGTTGGCCAGCCAGCTCAAGATCTCCACCGAAGAGGCCAAGGTTCAGATGGAGCAGTACTTCGACCGATTCGGCGGGGTACGGGACTACCTGCGCGATGTCGTGGACCAAGCCCGCAAGGACGGCTACACCTCGACCGTGCTCGGCCGCCGGCGCTACCTGCCCGAGCTCGACAGCAGCAACCGTCAGGTGCGCGAGGCCGCCGAGCGGGCCGCGCTCAACGCGCCGATCCAGGGCAGCGCCGCCGACATCATCAAGGTGGCGATGATCAACGTCGACAAGGCGATCAAGGACGCCGGGCTGCAGTCACGCATGCTGCTGCAGGTGCACGACGAGCTGTTGTTCGAGGTCGCCGAAGGCGAACGTGAGACGCTGGACAAACTGGTCCGTGAGCACATGGGCGCGGCCTATCCGCTGGATGTGCCGTTGGAGGTGTCGGTGGGGTACGGCCGCAGCTGGGACGCCGCCGCGCACTAGCGGCGGTTGAGGTCGGGGCCAGCTAGTGGGCCAGCTGTTCCGCTGCGGCGTGGTCGTGGGTGGGCACGATCCGTACTCGGTTCCGCGCCATATGGAGCCGGTGCAGCGTGCGGAAGGCTTCCTCGCGTTGTTCGTCGGCCAGTGCGCCCGGATAGCTGGCCTTCTGCCGTATCAGGTCGATCTGCTTGGTGTGCCACGCGGCGTCGCCGGCCAGCAACACGGGTCCGGTGACGGTGTTGGTGAGCAGCCCGACGTGTCCCGGGGTGTGTCCGGGTAGGTCGACGATGAGCACCGAGCCGTCACCGAACAGGTCGTGGCTGCGGGCGAACGTCAGCACCGGCGGGCCGTCGAGGCGGAAGGTGTTGACCGGGCGCTCGCGCAGTGCGTCGCGGACGCCGCCCACTGGGGCGATCGGACCGGTGTCGGCCCAGTCGAGTTCCGCTTGATGGACGTGAAGGGCGAGCGACGGCAGGTCGAGCAGGCCGCAGACGTGATCCCAGTGCAGGTGCGTCGGCAATGCGAAGTCCACGGATCCGCCGAATGCACGCAGTGATTCGGCCGTCGGTATCGCAGCGATGGGCGGTTTCACTGCGACCCGAAGGATCGCGGGCAGTTGCGATACCGCCCGACTCCTGACATCGGTGCAGATGCCCGGGTCTACCACGAACCGCGCCTGTGGGTGTTCGATGACGAATGCCGTCATGGCGATCGCGATCGGGCGAATCGAGCGAACGCCTTCCACGACACCCGCTGTCGGAAACGATCTTGGAATCTGTTGCAGCACAGATAGTTTGACCGTCTGGCTAGACAGCGGCAAGCCGGCATCGACGAGTTGACCCAACAGGTCGCGGTCGGGTCGGCGTGGCCGCAGCAGCCCGGTCGGCATCCCGGCGAACGCCGAGCAGCATTGCCGCAACGTCGGCTGGCGCACGGGGTCGACGGCTGGTTGCCGAGCGGGGGTGGGCGTCATGTGTGCGACGCTAAAACTTCGGGTCGACCCGAAGTCAACGAGAAAGGGCTGAGATGAGCGACGGCCTCAGCGTCAGCGCCGCAGCCGCCGCGGTGGGCGTCGGACCGCACGTGTTGAGGCACTGGGAGGACGTCGGTGTGCTCATCCCGTTGCGCACGTCCTACGGACACCGTCGTTACGACGACGAACTTCTTGCCCGGGCCCGACTCGTGCGCCTGCTGCAGCGCGCCGGCCTGGCGCTCGCGGAGATCCGCGCATTGCGGGCCGCCGACCGCGACACCCGGATCGAGCTGATCGCCTCCACACAGGACCGGATCCGAGCCGACGTATCCCGCTTGCAGCGTGCTGAGCAGTTCCTCTCCCACGTCGTCAGTTGCGTACATCCGATCGCGTCGGAGTGCCCGGGCTGTGCTGACTTCGCGATGGACCGCGCCGACTGAAGGGTCGTCGTACCCGTCAGCGCCCCGTGGCGCGGTAGTTGGCGAGCCATCCCAGGATCGGCGCCTGCGACCGGGCGGCGGCCACGGCGTGGATCTCCTCGTTCTGCAGCGCATACACCCGCGCATCGCCGAAGCCGCGGTCGATGCGGTCCCGCACGAAGGCCAGCTCGACGACCGCGGCGGCGAATCCGGCGACCGCCTTTCCCGCCGGCCGCCCGCCGGCACGGGTCGCCTGATCGATCGCGGCGCGCCGGGCGCGAAGCGATCCCAACCACGTGGCTTCGTTGGGGCTGATGAGTCCGGCGGCCACCATGCCAGGCAGTTTGGTGGCGACGATGCGCTGTTCGCGACGGCGGCTCCAGATCGCCAGTCCGATCACAAGCGCGAAGATCGGCACCATCCACACCACGTAGACGACGAAGTACGTCTCGACGCCCACCAGCGAGGAACCGTTCCACAGCCCGTGGATGAAGGCCGCCGCGAGGTAGCCGAGCAGAATGCAGATGGCTTTGGCCACGACACCGCGTCTGTGCAGTGCGAAGTACACGCCGATCGCGATCATCGTGGTGAACAGAGAGTGCGCGAACGGCGCCATGATGAGGCGCATCGCCGCGGTGACCAGCGATCCCGCCACGGAATCTGCGCTGGCGATGTACATGATGTCTTCGAGCCAGGCGAAACCGATGCCGACCATGCCGGCATAGACCAGGCAATCGGTCAGCGAGTTGAGTTCGTTGCGTCGCCGCCCGGTCATCATGATCAGCAGAAACAGCCCTTTGGCGGCCTCCTCGATCAACGGCGCCCGGATCGCGATGGAGGCGAACCCCTCCGGCAGGGCCGGATTAGGAGGAAACAGCGCATCGCCGAGCAGACTCAGCACGACCGACAGCAGAACCGCGATCGAGGCGCCCCAGCCGAAGGCCAGCAGCAGGAGCCTGGGCGGTTCGGGCTCGAAGCGGTCCAGCCACAGGTAGGCGAACACGACGCCGGTCATCGCGATGCTCGAAAGCACGAAGCCGATGATGGCGCCGACCGGGTTCAGTGCGGTGAACAGCAGGATCAATCCGCCGGTGAGGACACCGAGGATGATGATCACGGCCAGCGGGGCGCCGACCTTACGGACCGGCCTGGGCAGTGGTGCGGCTACCGGGAACCACGGTGGTGGGGCCGGGTGTTGCATCGGGGAGTACGCCACGATCGAAGGGTAGCTGCGGCGCCCCGCCGGGCAGGCGGTTTGTCCTGCGTGTACCGGGTCGAGTACCCTCGGTACGTACCTGTGTGCAGAGCTCGTCGGCGCCTCAGGTAAGCACAGCACAACCGGCGCTCGCGCCGGAGCAGCACAACATTTCTGTCCCTACGATCAAACCTGTCCGGAGCAACCCACCACATGCCAAGTCCCTCCGTCACCTCGCCGCAAGTAGCCGTCAACGACATCGGCTCGGCTGAGGACTTTCTCGCCGCCATCGACAAAACCATCAAATACTTCAACGATGGCGACATCGTCGAGGGAACCATCGTCAAGGTTGACCGTGACGAGGTCCTCCTCGACATCGGTTACAAGACCGAAGGTGTCATTCCTTCTCGCGAACTCTCCATCAAGCACGACGTCGACCCCAACGAGGTCGTTTCCGTGGGCGATGAGGTCGAGGCCCTCGTTCTCACCAAGGAGGACAAGGAAGGCCGCCTGATCCTGTCCAAGAAGCGTGCTCAGTACGAGCGCGCCTGGGGCACCATCGAGGAACTCAAGGAGAAGGACGAGGCCGTCAAGGGCACCGTCATCGAGGTCGTCAAGGGCGGCCTGATCCTCGACATCGGCCTGCGTGGCTTCCTTCCCGCGTCCCTCGTCGAGATGCGTCGTGTCCGCGATCTGCAGCCGTACATCGGCAAGGAGATCGAGGCCAAGATCATCGAGCTCGACAAGAACCGCAACAACGTGGTGCTGAGCCGCCGCGCCTGGCTGGAGCAGACCCAGTCCGAGGTGCGCAGCGAGTTCCTCAACCAGCTGCAGAAGGGCGCCATCCGCAAGGGTGTCGTGTCCTCGATCGTCAACTTCGGCGCCTTCGTCGATCTCGGCGGTGTCGACGGCCTGGTCCACGTTTCCGAGCTGTCCTGGAAGCACATCGACCATCCGTCCGAGGTTGTCCAGGTGGGCGACGAGGTCACCGTCGAGGTGCTCGACGTCGACATGGACCGCGAGCGGGTTTCGCTGTCGCTCAAGGCGACTCAGGAAGACCCGTGGCGTCACTTCGCCCGCACCCATGCGATCGGCCAGATCGTGCCGGGCAAGGTCACCAAGCTCGTGCCGTTCGGTGCGTTCGTCCGCGTCGAAGAGGGCATCGAGGGTCTGGTGCACATCTCGGAGCTGTCCGAGCGCCACGTCGAGGTCCCCGACCAGGTGGTCCAGGTCGGCGACGACGCGATGGTCAAGGTCATCGACATCGACCTGGAGCGTCGCCGCATCTCGCTGAGCCTCAAGCAGGCCAACGAGGATTACACCGACGAGTTCGACCCGTCGAAGTACGGCATGGCCGACAGCTACGACGATCAGGGCAACTACATCTTCCCCGAGGGCTTCGACGCCGAGACCAACGAATGGCTCGAGGGCTTCGACAAGCAGCGGGAAGAGTGGGAGAGCCGCTACGCCGAGGCCGAGCGCCGGCACAAGATGCACACCGCGCAGATGGAGAAGTTCGCCGCTGCCGAGGCGGAGGCCGCCAACGCTCCGGTGTCCAACGGGTCTTCGCGCTCGGAGGAGTCCACCGGTGGTGGCACGCTGGCCAGCGACGCGCAGCTCGCCGCTCTGCGGGAGAAGCTCGCAGGCAGCGCCTAACCAGAACTGTCAGTACGAGAACTCCCCGGCTCTGTGTGAGCCGGGGAGTTTTCGTTTCACCCGTACTGAGAGACTTATGCCGTGCTTCGTATTGGATTAACCGGCGGTATCGGCGCCGGGAAGTCAACCGTGTCGGCCACATTCAGCGAGTGCGGCGGGATCGTTGTCGACGGCGATGTGATCGCGAGGGAGGTCGTCGAGCCAGGCACCGAAGGCCTGGCACGGCTGGTCGAGGCGTTCGGTGAGGAGATCCTGCTGCCGGACGGCGCGCTGAATCGGCCCGCGCTCGCGGCTGTGGCGTTCAGTGACGACGAGAAACGCGCGGTGCTCAACGGCATCGTGCACCCGCTGGTCGGTCAGCGCCGCACTGAGCTGATCGAGGCCGCTCCCGGAGACGCCGTCATCGTCGAGGACATCCCGCTGCTCGTCGAATCACAGATGGCACCGCTGTTTCCGTTGGTCGTCGTCGTGCACGCCGACGTCGAAACACGGGTCAGCCGCCTCATCGAGCACCGCGGCATGCCCGAGGAGGACGCCAGGGCGCGTATCGCCGCCCAAGCGACCGACGAGCAGCGGCGTGCCGTGGCCGATGTCTGGTTGGACAACTCGGGCAGCCAGGCGGATCTCGTGGAGCGCGCAAAACAACTGTGGTTCAACCGCATCCTGCCGTTCGCCCGCAATATCCAGGCCGGCGAGCCCGTCGCCGCTCCGCTGCAGCCGGTGCCGTTCGATGCGGGCTGGGCCGGTGAGGCACGCCGCATCGTGGCCCGGTTGCAGACGGCGTGTGGACACCGGGTGGTGCGCGTCGACCATGTCGGGCTGACGGCGGTTCCGGGGCTCGACGCACCCGACGTCATCGACGTGCAAGTGACCGTTGAGTCCCTTGATGTGGCCGATGAACTGTCCGGCGCACTCCGGGCGGTCGGCTATCTGCCGCTTGCCGACGGCATCGATGCGGTCGAGTCGGACGCCCGGAGCACGGTCGCGGCGTTCGACCATTCCGATGATGCTGCGCTGTGGCGCAGCCGCCTGCACGCCTCCGCGGATCCTGGCCGGCCCACCAACGTCCATCTCAGGGTGGCGGGGTGGCCGAATCAGCAATACGCGTTGTTGTTCACCGACTGGTTGCGGGCCAACCCGGGTTCCGGCCTGGATGGCGCCTACCGGCGCGCGTGGGAGTGGGCGGACGAGACGGGCTGGCGGCCCTAGGTGGATCGATTCGCGATGGTGGAAAAGGCTCTGCGGCGTAAGGTATTTCGACTCGCGCTGGACGAACCGGGTTTTGGTCTATTGGGTAAGGCAAACGCCTCCAAGTAGCTCGTGCGGTAGTCTGTTCGCACCAGAAGGGGGCTGGCGTGGCGGTGACGAAACCGGCTTTGGTTCCGGTCCGGCAGATCCCGGCCCATGAGTTGGTCCTCGATCAGATGCGACGTGCTTTGGAACTTGGGCAGTTTCGGCCCGGTGACCGTCTACCGACTGAGCGGGAACTCGCGGACATACTCGACGTCTCTCGGACGACCGTACGCACCGCGGTGGCCGTGCTCGAACGCGAAGGGCTGATCGGTGTACGGCGTGGACGTGGCGGTGGGTTCACCGTGCAGGCGCCTCAATTCGATCCGGTCGAGATGCGCCGCGAAATGCGTCGCAACAAGCGAGCCGTGCGCGACGCGTTCGATTACCGTGTCGTCGTCGAAACCGGTGCCGCCAGGCTTGCCGCCGAGCGGCGCCGTGCGGCGGATCTGATTGAGCTACGCAAGCTGCTCACCGGTATGAACGCGGCATTGCAAACGGCGCTCGACGATCAGTCGGCCAGGCACACAACGGATTTCCAGACACTGGACTCGGCCTTCCATCTCGGTATCGCTCAAGCTGCACAGAACGACCAGTTGCTTGATGCGGTTGCCGATGCGCGCAGGCGAATGTGGCTGCCGGTCGGTGCGATCTTCGGGCGGCTGGAACCGAACGCAAACGACTTCCACGAGTCCATTCTCGAGGCGATCGAGAACAATGCACCGGACCTCGCTGCCGCCCGTATGGAGGCGCACATAAACGACACCCGGCGCACGGTCGAGTCCTGGATGAAGCGCTGACGCGCGGTGTTCTAAGCGGCGGGCGGCGCCGGCACAGCGGGGTCAACCGGCGCTGCCGGGATGACGGGAGCCGTGCCGAGGACATCCACGCTGGCACCGCACGGCAGAGTCCCATAGCCGGGGTCGTTGTTCGGGCGGGTCAGCCGTGGTGCAACCCAGCTGTCTGCCTGGGCGACGATTTGGTCGTCGACCAGGATCTCGCAATGCAGGTTGGCCGAGTACGGCCAGTCGATGCGCACGGTCATGCCGGCCAGCTGCGGGTCGGACACGACCCCGGTGGCCTCGAACGTCCGGCCCGGCAGCATCGTCGGATCGGCGGTGTTGACCTGGCTGTCATCGATCTTGTAGGTGATCTGCGCGTTGCGGGAGACCCCGTCGATCCTCGCCTTGTAGGTGACGTTGTGCAGTTGCTGATCCGGTTGGGGTTCGACCTCGGGCTGAGGTGGCATCTCGGGTTCGGCCAGCGCCGTGGCGGGAACCAACTGTGCGCCGGACAGCAGCCCTGCCAGCACAGCAGCCACCGCCCACGCGTACTTAGTTGACCTCATGAATCTCGACCTTACCGCCCTTGCCACGTGAGGGCCATGCCGTTGCCAGCAAGCCACCGGTCGAGGTCGTAGCCGTGGCGGGCCAGCCCGTCGACGGTCGCCGTGGCAGTCTGCACGGCGTGCTCGGCGGTCTCCGGCGTCAACAAGCCGTGCCGAACCGCCGTCAGCAGCTCATCGACATCGCACAGTTCGACCCCGATCCCGGTGCGCAGCACCAGGTCAAGGTAGTGGTCCTCGGAGTGCCAGGCGCTTGCCCCTGCCGTGAACCGGCCGACGTCGAGGTAGTAGTCCTGGTCTCGTTCGTGACCGGGACTGAAATGGAAGATGCTGGCCCGCAGCCCGAGCGACGGCAGCAGCCAGGATTCCAGATAGTGGAACTGAGCCCGCCCCGGCGTCGGCCGCGCCATGTACAGACCCCACGGCTCGACGGTGTAGACGTCGACGGCCCGCACGATCCCCTTCGGATCCGTATTCGTGCGGTCGACCAGGTTGAATGTCTCGTGTTTGGGCGCGTGGATGGCGTCAGCCTACGCGGTCGGCGAACACATCAGGAACTTGTCGGTGCGCAGTTCTACCCTGGTGAACATGGCTTTCGCTACCGAACATCCCGTGCTCGCGCATTCGGAGTACCGGCCAGCTGTCGATGCCGTAGACGGTCTCGTCCGTACCGGCGGCCGGTTCGAGGTGGTCAGCCAGTATCAGCCGGCCGGTGATCAGCCGGCGGCCATCGACGAGCTCGAACGCCGGATCAAGGCGGGGGAGCGCGATGTCGTGCTGCTGGGTGCCACTGGCACCGGCAAGTCGGCCACCACGGCCTGGCTCATCGAGCGGCTGCAACGGCCCACGCTGTTGATGGCGCCGAACAAGACGCTGGCCGCGCAGCTCGCGAACGAATTGCGCGAGATGTTGCCGCACAATGCGGTCGAGTACTTCGTCTCGTACTACGACTACTACCAGCCCGAGGCGTACATCGCGCAGACCGATACCTACATCGAGAAGGACAGCTCGATCAATGACGACGTCGAGCGCCTGCGTCACTCGGCCACGTCGAGCCTTTTGTCCCGGCGCGATGTCGTCGTGGTCGCATCGGTGTCGTGCATCTACGGCCTCGGTACCCCGCAGTCGTACCTGGACCGCTCGGTCGAGCTGAACGTCGGTGACGAGGTGCCGCGCGACGGTCTGCTCCGGCTGCTGGTTGACGTGCAGTACAACCGCAACGACACCGCGTTCACCCGCGGCACGTTCCGGGTCCGCGGCGACACCGTCGAGATCATCCCGTCCTATGAGGAGCTCGCCGTGCGGATCGAGTTCTTCGGCGACGAGATCGAGGCGCTCTACTACCTGCACCCGCTGACCGGTGACGTGGTCCGCCAGGTGGATTCGCTGCGCATCTTTCCCGCGACTCACTATGTGGCCGGGCCGGAGCGCATGGCCCACGCGATCTCCACCATCGAGCAGGAGCTGGAGGAGCGGTTGGCCGAACTGGAGGGCCAGGGCAAGCTGCTCGAGGCCCAGCGGTTGCGCATGCGCACCAACTACGACGTGGAGATGATGCGCCAGGTCGGGTTCTGCTCCGGCATCGAGAACTACTCGCGCCACATCGACGGACGCCCGGCAGGTTCGGCTCCGGCGACCCTGCTGGACTACTTCCCCGAGGACTTCCTGCTGGTGATCGACGAGTCGCACGTGACGGTGCCGCAGATCGGCGGCATGTACGAGGGCGACATGTCGCGCAAGCGCAACCTGGTCGATTTCGGTTTCCGGCTGCCTTCCGCGGTCGACAACCGGCCGCTGACCTGGGAGGAATTCGCGGATCGCATCGGTCAGACGGTGTATCTGTCGGCGACCCCTGGCCGCTATGAGCTCGCGCAGACAGGCGGCGAGTTCGTCGAACAGGTCATCCGCCCGACCGGCCTGGTCGACCCGAAGATCGTCGTGAAGCCGACGAAGGGCCAGATCGACGACCTGATCGGGGAGATCCGCAAGCGCGCCGAAGCCGACGAGCGCGTCCTGGTCACGACGCTCACCAAGAAGATGGCCGAGGACCTCACCGATTACCTGCTGGAACTCGGCATCAAGGTGCGCTACCTGCACTCGGAGGTCGACACGTTGCGACGGGTCGAGTTGCTGCGCCAGCTGCGCCTCGGTGAATACGACGTGCTGGTCGGTATCAACCTGCTGCGTGAGGGTCTGGACCTGCCCGAGGTGTCGTTGGTGTCGATCCTCGACGCCGACAAGGAGGGCTTCCTGCGCGATGCCCGCAGCCTGATCCAGACCACGGGTCGTGCGGCGCGCAACGTGTCGGGCGAAGTCCACATGTACGCCGACAAGATCACCGACTCGATGCGTGAGGCCATCGACGAGACCGAACGACGCCGGGCCAAGCAGATCGCGTACAACAAGGCCAACGGCATCGACCCGAAACCGTTGCGCAAGAAGATCGCCGACATCCTCGATCAGGTCTACCGCGAGGCCGACGACAGTGAGACCGTCGAGATCGGCGGTTCCGGGCGGAACGCATCTCGCGGTCGTCGCGCCCAGGGTGCACCGGGGCGGGCGGTCAGTGGCGGCATCGTCGAGGGCCGCGACACCACGAACATGCCGCGGGCCGAACTCGCCGACCTGATCAAGGATCTGACCGAACAGATGATGACGGCAGCGCGTGATCTGCAGTTCGAGTTGGCGGCCCGTATCCGTGACGAGATCGCTGATTTGAAGAAGGAACTGCGCGGTATGGACGCGGCGGGGCTCAAATAGGTCGTCCTTGACCTCAACGGCGGTTGAGGATCTAGCGTCAGCGGCGTGACGGACACTGCGCCGACGGCGACAATTGGGGCGAGCGGAACCTGGCGCCACTTGCTGGGGCCCCGGAATCTCGGGGCGTCGACCGTCCTGGCCGGCGGCGTGTTGTTGTACGCCACCAACGAGTTTCTGACCATCAGTCTGTTGCCGAGCGCTGTCGCCGACATCGGCGGCCAACGGTTCTACGCCTGGGTGACGACCGTCTATCTCGTAGCTTCGGTGATCGCCGCGACGACCGTGCACTCGGTGTTGATGCGGATAGGCCCGCGGCTCGCGTACCTGTCGGCGCTAACGGTGTTCGGCGTCGGCAGCCTGGGTTGTGCGCTCGCGCCGAGCATGCAGATTCTGCTCACCGGTCGCACGGTGCAGGGGTTCGCGGGCGGCCTGTTGGCCGGGCTCGGCTATGCCGTCATCAACACCGCACTGCCAAACGCGTTGTGGACCAAGGCATCTGCCCTGGTGTCGGCGATGTGGGGGGTCGGCACGCTTGTCGGCCCGGCCGCTGGCGGACTGTTCGCCCAGTACGGGCATTGGCGGTGGGCGTTCGGTGTGCTCGTGATCCTCACGGTCGCGATGGCCGTGCTGGTTCCGATCGCGCTGCCGGGGCGTGGCGGGGCCGGGACCGATACTCCGGGGATACCGGTTGCGTCCCTCGCGCTGCTGGGCTCCGCCGCCATGGCCGTCAGTGTGGCCGGCATACCGCACGATGCGCGGGCCACCGCCGCCCTGCTCGCACTGGGGATCGCGCTCGTGGTCGTCTTCGTGTTCGTGGACCGGCGAATGACGGCATCCGTGTTGCCGCCCAGCACATTTGGTCGAGGGCCGCTCAAGTGGATCTATCTCACGCTGGGCGTGCTGATGGCCGCGACCATGGTCGACATGTATGTGCCGTTGTTCGGGCAACGTCTCGCACACCTGACGCCGGTGGTGGCCGGGTTCTTCGGCGCGGTGCTGTCGGTCGGTTGGACGGTCGGTGAGATCGCGAGCGCATCGGTGCAGAAGCACCGGGTCATCGTGCGGACGGTGGCGATCGCGCCGCTCGTGATGGCGGTCGGCCTGACGGCCGGCGCGACACTGGTCCGCAACGGCATGCCCGCCTGGCTCGTCGTGCTGTGGGCGCTCGGCTTGCTCGTGACGGGCGCGGGCATCGGCATCGCCTGGCCTCACCTGTCGGCGTGGGCCATGAGCGGCGTCGACGATCCCGCCGAAGGGCCCGCCGCGGCAGCGGCCATCAACACCGTGCAACTCATCTGCGGGGCGTTCGGAGCTGGATTGGCCGGTGTCGTCGTCAACCTCACCGCCGCCGGCGACGCATCGGCGGCCCGGTGGCTGTTCGGCGCTTTCGCAGTGCTCGCAACCGTCGGCGCAATCGCATCATTCCGTTCTGGCCGTCCCCGCTAGCACCGCGAGCGTGCGTGTCTGCTGGGCGAAACGCCGTGAACTAGCGGCATTTTGCGCACGCTCGTCAACGTAAAGCCTGAAACCGACTGTCAACCAGCCTGAGTCAGTCCTCGGCGACCTCGGCACGATCGGTGTCGAGCGTCAATTCGACGTGCACAGTGTCGCCGTGAGACTTCCCGAGCGTATCTTGGATCTCCTTGCGCACGCCGAGGATGTGCCTGCCGCCGTAGGGGGCCAACGATCCGGTGTAGTCAACCGTGTCGTCGAAACGCACGTGAACCGGTACCCGCGCGCGAACACCGAAGAGTTCGACCGGACTGAACGGAAAGGCGACGTAAGCGCCTGGGCGGTCAGGCTTTTCGATCACCGCGTCGAATGAGATCGGACCGGGGTTGCGATACGTGACCATGGGTGTCTCTCAGTCCGGGTCTTCGTCGAGTTGGTGGATTGCCGTGATACCGTCGATCGCGGCGAGGACCGTCGGTGCGTTGAGGATGCCGCTGCCCGACAACGTCAGCACCACACCGGAGCGACCCCCGGTGCCGAGCGGCTCACCGGGCGCATCGGCGGCCAGATCGGTCAGCTGCCACTGACGGCGGTCGCACGCCTGCAGGAGTTCGCGCATCACACCACGTCCCTCCTCGTAGGTGACGTGCATACGCACCGATCCGCTGAGTCGGGCCGCGAGCCGCCGGGCCAGTGGCATGAACCCCAGGACGATCACAAAGTGCATCACGGTCACCGTGCAAGCAAGCAACAGCAGGCCGGCACCGGCGGCCATGCCGATCGCGGCCGACTCCCAGACTGCGGCCGCAGTCGTCAGCCCGTGCACCGAGCCGCGGCGGAAGATGATGATGCCTGCCCCGAGAAAACCTATGCCGGAGACGATCTGGGCGGCGACACGGGACGGATCCACCACCACGGTGCCTTCCGCCAGCACATCGCTGAACCCGTACTTGCTGACGAGCAGGATCAGCGCGGCCGCGGTGCCCACGATCGTCTGCGTACGCAGGCCGGCGCTCTTGCCCTGAACCTCCCGTTCGAGGCCGATCAGCGCGGTCAACCCGAACGCGACGAACAATTCGATCAACTGTCGGGTGCCCTGTCCCGGTCCGCCGAAGAAGGGCGCGTCGGCCAGCCAGAGGTCCATGCCGAACAAATTAGCGCGGATGCGATGACTTTCGGGTGCTGAGCGGGTCGATATCGGTGAGGCGATTTTCCGACGAGGAGTGATGCTCATGTCTGCACAACCCACCGCATATCCCGACGTCGCCACGCGCGACGACTGGCTTGCCGCCCGCAAGAAACTGTTGGCCCGCGAGCGCGAAGTCACCCACCTGCGCGATGCCGTCAACGCCGAACGACGCCGGCTGCCCATGGTGAAGGTCGAAAAGGACTATGTCTTCGAAGGTCCGGATGGCGAGGTCCGGTTGCTCGACATGTTCGAGGGACGCAGCCAGCTCTACATCCACCACTTCATGTGGATCGACGCCAACGATGCCGGCTGCCCGAGCTGCACCGCCGCGGCCGATCTCACATTCACCGAACAGGACCGGGCGTTGCTGCACGCCAAAGACGTCACGTTCGCATGCGTGTCGCGTGCGCCGTACGCGAGCATCGCCCGCTACCGCGACCAGCATGGCTGGACCTTCCCGTGGTACTCGTCGCGCGACGGCGACTTCACGTACGACTATCACGTGACGCTCGATCCGGCCCGGGCGCCGGTCGAGTACAACTACATGTCCCTCGGCGACCTGCATGCCGCCGGCTTCAGCGATGACGATTTGCACGGTGACTGGCCGGGTGCGAGCGTCTTCCTCCGGCGCGGCGACGAGGTGTTCCACACCTATTCGGCCTACGCGCGGGGTCTCGACCACTCGTCCGTGGGTTACCCGTTCCTCGACCTGACGCCATATGGCCGTCAGGAGCCATGGGAGGACTCGCCGGCCGGATGGCCGCAGGGCGGAATCGCCGCGGGCATGCCCGTTGCCGGTCCGTCCGAGGGATGCGATCACCACGATTGAAAACCTGGGCCGGTGCCAACCGCCCTGGCACAGTCTGTTGTGACGCGGGTGTGGCTGAGTGGCTAGGCACCGGCCTGCAAAGCCGTTTACACGGGTTCGAATCCCGTCACTCGCTCCAGCACGTCTGCGCCGCCCCGTGCGCAAAGAAGTATGCACCGGGCGGCGTGGACGGTTCGCCGCATCCCGTCGTCGAACTGGTTAGCATCACGGCGTGACCGGCAGTGATCCCATGGCTGCGGTGCGCCGTTACGTCGACGCTTTCAACAACGGAGACGCCGAGGAACAGGTGGCCGCATGCCACGACACGATGCAGATTCTTGACGGGATGTCGCCGCATGTATGGCAGGGCCCGACAGCCGCCCAGGACTGGTGGCGAGACGTGCTTGCCGAGGGCGAGCACTTGGGGGCCTCCGGGTACCGCATAACGCTCGCCGAGCCAACGCATGTCGACGTGACGGCCGACTACGCCTATGTGGTCGTGCCCGCGACCATGACGTTCGACCTTCGGGGGCAACACGTGACACAGAGGGATTCCGTCTTCACGGTTTCGCTGCGCCGAGTCGGCACCGTTTGGCGTCTCACCGCATGGGCATGGGCAAAGGGGCACCGCGCATAATGCTGCGGTGCCCCTGCCGCAGTTAGCCGACATCCTGGCCACACTCGACCTTGCCGGCTCCGGCGACAACACGTTCGTCGCCACGCAACTCGACAATGCCAATCACCACATCGTCGGCGGCCACATCGCCGCGCAGGCGCTCATGGCGGCAAGTCGCACGGCACCCGGACGGCTGCCGCACAGCGTCCACGTGTATCTGTTGCGGGCGGGTGACGCGCGCTATCCGGTCGACATGGAGGTCGTGAACCTGCGCGACGGCGGCGCGCTGTCGACGCGGCAGGTGCGGGCTCAGCAGGGCGGTGAGGTGTTGTTGGAAGCCCTTGTCTCGCTGACTGCCCCGGTGGACGCGATGGACTATCACCAGCCGTTGCCCGATGTGCCCGCCCCCGAGGCGCTTCCCGCGGTCGAGGATCAGCTGCGCGCCTATGCCGACGAGCATCACGGGTTCTGGGTGCGCCCGCAGTGGATCGCGCGACGGTATGTCGATGCCCCGCCGCGGCTGGCCATGGACATGCCCGACCCGCCGCAGCACACCCGGATGTGGTGGCGGCCAATGGAACCCGTCACCGACGATCCGCTCATCAACTGCTGTCTGCTCACCTATGTCACCGGTACCACGATGCTCGAAACCTCGGTGACGATGCGGCGCACCACGCAGATCGACTCGTTCTCGGCACTCATCGACCATGCGGTGTGGTTCCACCGCCCCGCCGACCTGTCCGATTGGGTGTTGTCCGATCAGGTGTCGCCCAGCGGGATCGGTGGCCGTGGGCTCGCCACCGGCATGATGTACAACCGCGCGGGGCAGCTTGTGTGCACGGCGACGCAAGAGATCTACTTCGGCCGTGACCGGCGCGGCTGACGCCTACCGGGTCGATTTCACCACCTGGGCGAAGCTGAATTGCCAACGCTCCACGATGTGAAAGCCGAACCCTTCCGGCACTTGGTAGACCGGTGCCCGCTTGAGCCGGGGCCCCGGATCGAGCGCCTCACCGCTCTGCCGGTCGGGCACCGACGGATCGCGTTCGGACACCGTCCACAGCACCGTGCACTGACGAACCTGTTCGGCAACACCTCGGATGCCGAGGTGGGCGTCCCACAGCCGATTTCGGTCGACGGCTGTTCGTCCGCGGCCCGGATCGACGAGTTGGGCGTAGGCGGCGGGCCGGGCCGCGGTGATGGGCCGGATGGGTCCGGGCTTCCAACTTGCGGTGTTGTCGAGTATCAGGCAGTCACCGGGGGAGGAGTGGGCGGTGATGACGTCGGCGACCTGGCTGTAGTCCATGCCCTCCTTGGCATACGGCCCGCGCTGTACCCCCAGGTAATTGGGTGTCGCAGCGAGCGCGAACAGCGCGAGTACGGCGGTGATCCATTCCCTGCTTCGGGCAACCGCCACGACGCAGGCGGCGAGCAGAAGCGCTGCGGCCGGAGCGGTGAAGGAGAGGTAGCGCGGATAGTAAAGCGGTTGCGCGACAGCCGAATAGGCGAGTAGAACCGCGGTGGGTGCGACAACCCACACTGCGGCGATCACCGCCAACTGCCTGCTTCCGGTATCCGCCACCCGCAATCGCCGGATCAGCAACGGCGCGATCAGGACGGCCGCGGCCAGCAGCGCGAACGCCACACTGCGGTCGAAATACTGTTCCAGTGCCACCTCGGCGAAGGTGTGGGAGCCCAGCGGAGAGATCCAACCGACCTGAAAACTCTGGGAGCGGCACCACAGGATGAACGGTGTCACGGCCAGCACCGCCGGAACCGTCGCGGCGAGCCACGGCGCAACGGCACGGCGCGACAGCAGAACCACGGCGGCGGCATGGGGCAGCACGATCAGAACGACGAAGATGTTCAGCAGCGTCGAGAGGGCAAGCGCCGCACCGTATACCGCCCACAGCGTGCCGCGGCGCATCCGGATGGCGGTGATGAGAAGCACTGTCAGCCACACCGCGGCCAGTGCGGTCCACGCGTACGAGCGGGCCTCGATGCCGGCCCAGGTGACCCTCGGCAGGATCGCGAACAGTATTCCGGCGCAGACCGATAGCGTGCGGCTGGAGAACTGCCGCCCGAGTATCACGACACCGGCCGTGGCTCCGCCGATCGCCAGGCAGCTGGAGAGCCGTGACCAGAACTCGGTGACGGGGAAGATCGAGAACCACCCGTGCATGCCCAGGTAGTACAGGCCGTGCACGGCATCGATGTTGCCGACCAGCGCCCAGAGTTCGGGCACGGGCCGCGTGGCCGCCGAGATCGTGGCGGCCTCGTCGAACCACAGGGACGGTCTCGCCGCGCCCGCCGCGCTCAGTGCGATGGCGAACATCGCGACCGGTATGGCGTCGAAACGGCCGGCGCGTTGCCGCACGCCGAGGCCGGTGGCGCGCGCAGTGTTGAACGACAGATCTGCGTGAATGGCCGTTTACCTCCCCCCAAGACGGCAAAACCGTAACCCGAAGACATGCCATCTGCGTGAAGAGGTGATCGTGAGGCGTACCGTGGCACATCGCCAGCAGATTGCCAGCACGGCCGCGAGCTCTCGTCCGGTTGCGAAAAGTGGTCTGTCTGTGTGCTTTTGGCGTATAGCCATGAGCCCGGTCACTTCTACGTCGGCGGTGGACGTCG
This sequence comes from Mycobacterium venezuelense, assembly GCF_054919535.1. Lineage (NCBI taxonomy): Bacteria > Bacillati > Actinomycetota > Actinomycetes > Mycobacteriales > Mycobacteriaceae > Mycobacterium > Mycobacterium venezuelense. The sequence continues at coordinate 51,822 of NZ_JBONDW010000012.1, read as the reverse complement.
GCAACTCGGCCCGGCGCGGCGTCGGCTGTGTCACGGTCGGCACCGATTTGCGGCGAGCTGTGGTTAACATCAGTGCCGATAAACGTCACCGAGACGGATGCCCGACCGATTTGTGAGCTGCACGTACGGGTGTCGTGATTTGCGCCCCTGTCCAGCGGGTAGGGGTTACTGTCTCGGGTGGCGTTGGAACTGACAGTGGGAGGATATGGATGAGCGCCTATCGAACCGTGGTGGTCGGTACGGACGGGTCTGATTCGTCACTGCGTGCGGTGGACCGTGCCGGTCAGATTGCCGCCGGGTCGAACGCGAAGCTGATCGTTGCGACGGCGTACTTCCCCCAAAGCGAAGACCAGCGTGCTGCCGACGTGCTCAAGGACGAGGGCTACAAGATGGCGGGCAACGCTCCCATCTACGCCATCCTGCGCGAGGCCACCGACCGGGCGAAGGCCGCAGGTGCCACCGATATCGAGGAGCGCCCGATCGTCGGCGCCCCCGTGGATGCGCTCGTCGAATTGGCCGACGACGTCAAGGCCGATCTGTTGGTCGTCGGCAATGTCGGCCTGAGCACGATCGCCGGCCGCCTGCTGGGGTCGGTGCCCGCGAACGTGGCCCGTCGGTCGAAGACCGACGTGCTCATCGTCCACACGAGCTAGCGCGGCGTCCTACCAGCCGCGTTCGCGCCATTCGGGCAAGTTGGGGCGCTCGGCGCCAAGCGACGTGTCGTCGCCGTGGCCGGGATAGACGACCGTGCTGTCGTCATAGACGTCGAACACCTTGGCGGTCACATCGCCGAGGAGCCGTTCGAAGTCGCCCGGCTGCCACGTCTTGCCGACCCCGCCGGGGAACAGGCAGTCGCCGGTGAACAGGTGAGTGGCTCCGGTGTCGTCAGCGCCCGACAGGGCCAGCGCCACCGAGCCGGGCGTGTGCCCGCGCAGGTGGATGACGTCCAGGGACAAGTCGCCGATACGGATGGTGTCGCCGTCGGCGAGGATGCGGTCCGGCGGCACCGGCAGCGGCTCGGCATCGAGTTGGTGGGCCGCGGTCGGCGCACCTGTGCTTTTTGCCACTGTTTCCAGCGCCTGCCAGTGGTCGAAATGCTGGTGGGTTGTCACGATCAACGACAGCTTGGGCGCGTGCTGTTCGATGAGCGCCAGCAGGGTGTCGGCGTCGTTGGCCGCGTCGATCAACAGCGTTTCGCCGGTTGACGTGCAGGTCACCAGGTAGCAGTCGTTGTCCATCGGACCCACCGACACCTTGATGATCGAGGCGTTGGCGAGGGTGCGCCGCGCAGCGGTTCCCGGATCCACATGACCGGTGTAGGTGTCGTCGACCGTGATGTTGGTGGGGGTCATATCGCCACCGTATCGGGCTTGTCGGTGCCCGCACATAGCATGGGTGTGAAGTCTGTTCGTGGAAAGGAACCGGGTGTCTGAACGCCTGATCATCAAGGGTGCGCGGGAACACAACCTGCGCGGAGTCGACCTCGACCTGCCCCGGGACTCCTTGATCGTGTTCACCGGCTTGTCCGGCTCCGGCAAATCGTCGCTGGCCTTCGACACGATCTTCGCCGAGGGCCAGCGACGCTACGTCGAGTCGCTTTCGGCGTACGCGCGGCAGTTCCTCGGCCAGATGGACAAGCCCGACGTCGACTTCATCGAAGGGCTGTCCCCGGCCGTCTCGATCGACCAGAAGTCCACCAACCGCAACCCGCGTTCGACGGTCGGCACCATCACCGAGGTCTACGACTACCTGCGTCTGCTCTACGCCCGCGCGGGCACCCCGCACTGCCCGGTCTGTGGCGAGCGGATCGCCCGGCAGACCCCGCAGCAGATCGTCGACCAGGTGCTGGCGATGGACGAGGGGCTCCGGTTCCAGGTGCTGGCCCCGGTCGTGCGCACCCGCAAGGGCGAGTTCGTCGATCTGTTCGACAAGCTCAACACCCAGGGCTACAGCCGTGTCCGGGTCGACGGAGTGGTGCACCCGCTGACCGATCCGCCCAAGCTCAAGAAGCAGGAGAAGCACGACATCGAGGTGGTCATCGACCGGTTGACGGTCAAGGCCACCGCCAAGCAGCGGCTCACCGATTCGGTGGAGACGGCGCTGAACCTCGCTGACGGCATCGTGGTGCTCGAGTTCGTCGACCGTGAGGACGACCATCCGCATCGCGAGCAGCGGTTCTCCGAGAAGCTGGCGTGCCCGAACGGCCACCATCTCGCAGTCGACGACCTCGAACCGCGCTCGTTCTCGTTCAACTCGCCCTACGGCGCCTGCCCCGAGTGCACGGGCCTCGGTATCCGCAAAGAGGTCGACCCCGATCTGGTGGTCCCCGATCCGGAGCTCACGCTGGCCGAGGGGGCCATCGCGCCGTGGGCGGTGGGGCAGAGTGCCGAGTACTTCACCCGCATGCTGTCGGGCCTGGGTGACCAGATGGGCTTCGACATCGACACCCCGTGGAAGAAGCTGACGGCCAAGGCGCGCAAGGCCATCCTGGAAGGCTCCGACCATCAGGTGCACGTCCGTTACAAGAACCGGTACGGCCGTACCCGGTCGTATTACGCCGATTTCGAAGGCGTCATGGCGTTCCTACAGCGCCGCATGGAGCAGACCGACTCGGAGCAGATGAAGGAACGCTACGAGGGCTTCATGCGTGACATCCCGTGCCCGGAATGCGACGGCACGAGGCTCAAGCCGGAGATCCTCGCGGTGACGCTCGCCGCAGGCGACTACGGGGACAAGTCCATCGCGCAGGTGGCCGAACTCTCCATCGCCGATTGTGCCGACTTCCTCAATGCCCTCACGCTCGGGCATCGTGAGCAGGCCATTGCGGGCCAGGTCCTCAAGGAGATCCAGTCCCGGCTCGGGTTCCTGCTCGACGTCGGCCTGGACTACCTGTCGCTGTCCCGGGCGGCGGCCACCCTGTCGGGCGGTGAGGCGCAACGGATCCGGCTCGCCACCCAGATCGGCTCGGGCCTGGTCGGGGTGCTCTACGTGCTCGACGAACCATCGATCGGCCTGCATCAGCGCGACAACCGCAGGCTCATCGACACCCTGGTGCGGCTGCGCGACCTCGGCAACACGCTGATCGTCGTCGAGCACGACCTCGACACCATCGCGCATGCGGACTGGGTCGTCGACATCGGCCCCGCGGCCGGTGAGCACGGCGGCCGGATTGTGCACAGCGGACCGTACGACGAGTTGCTCCGCAATCCCGAATCGCTCACCGGCGCTTACCTTTCCGGCAAAGAGAGCATCGAGGTTCCAGCAATCCGCCGGCCGACGGACCGTCGTCGTCAGGTCACGGTCGTCGGAGCCCGGGAGAACAATCTCCGCGAGATCGATGTGGCGTTCCCGCTGGGCGTGCTGACGTCGGTGACCGGTGTCTCGGGCTCGGGCAAGTCGACGCTCGTGAACGACATCCTGGCGTCGGTGCTGGCCAACAAGCTCAACGGTGCCCGCCTGGTGCCTGGTCGGCACACCCGCGTCAACGGGCTCGACCAGCTCGACAAACTGGTCCGCGTCGACCAGTCGCCCATCGGCCGCACCCCGCGGTCCAACCCGGCCACCTACACCGGGGTGTTCGACAAGATCCGTTCGCTGTTCGCGGCCACGACCGAGGCCAAGGTGCGCGGCTATCAGCCGGGCCGGTTCTCGTTCAACGTCAAGGGCGGCCGCTGCGAGGCCTGCTCGGGTGACGGCACCATCAAGATCGAGATGAACTTCCTGCCCGACGTGTATGTGCCGTGCGAGGTGTGCCATGGCGCGCGCTACAACCGCGAGACGCTCGAGGTGCACTACAAGGGCAAGACCATCTCCGAGGTGCTCGACATGTCGATCGAGGACGCCACGGAGTTCTTCGAACCGATCAGCTCGATCCACCGCTATCTCAAGACCCTGGTGGACGTCGGGCTGGGCTACGTGCGGTTGGGGCAGCCGGCGCCGACGCTGTCGGGCGGTGAGGCGCAACGCGTCAAGCTGGCCGCCGAGCTGCAGAAGCGATCGACCGGCCGCACGATCTACATCCTCGACGAGCCCACGACCGGTCTGCACTTCGAAGACATCCGCAAGCTGCTCAAGGTGATCAACGGCCTTGTGGACAAAGGCAATACGGTGATCGTCATCGAGCACAACCTCGACGTCATCAAGACTTCGGACTGGATCGTCGACATGGGGCCCGAGGGCGGGGCCGGCGGTGGCACCGTGGTGGCACAGGGCACGCCAGAGGATGTCGCGGCCAACCCCGACAGTTACACCGGCAAGTTCCTCGCTGAGCTGCTCGACGTGCCGTCACCGCGGCGCAAGCGGCGCAAGGTCAGCGCTTAGACACCGGAGACGGAAAGCGCGGGTTGACGCGCGCCGCGGCCAGCCATTCCGTGAGCTCGTCGGCTTTGCGCTGCAACGCCCTGCTCATCGCGCTGCCCGTCTCTTCGAGCAGGCACAGCACGACCCGCCCGTTCTCGTCCTGGCGCCAGCCGCCGACGATGCGGCCGTCGCACCACACCGTCGGGCCGGCATTGCCGTTGGTGTCGAACACCTGGCTGCGGTGTGGGCCGACATACCAGTCGCGGTCGAACCATCCCATGGTGGTGACGTCCAAACCGGGGAGCAGGGCACACCACGGGCCGGGATCCGGGTCGTCGTCGAGATCATCGGACAGCACATAGCCGGGGGTTCCCGCTAGATCGACCTCGACCGCCCCGAGGTCGCGCAGCGCGCTGCGGGCCCAGGTCAGGGTGTTGCCGAACCACCATTTGATGTCGGTTACGGTGGCCGGCCCGAACGCGGCCAGCCAGCGCCGCACCAACTCGGTGCGCGCCTCGTCCCCGGGTACCGGCCCCGGTTTACCGTCCAGCCAATCCGCGGTGATGGTCCAGCGCGGCCGCGAGACCGTCCATGCGCCGTCGTTGGGCCCCCGCACAATCTCGCCTTGGACTCCGAGCACGGTCAAAACCCTTGGCCCGAGCGGTATCTCACCACCCCACCGCTTGCCGGGAGCGGGGTCGTGGCTGCCGGACAATTCCGGGAGCGCCGCACGCAACTCCTTGGCGCTCGTCGGCCCGTGCTCCTGGAGGTGACGCAATACCGCCGCGCATGCCGAGCTCACCCATCGCGCGCCGTCCGGTGCGACACCGGACTTCTCGACGTCACCGATCAGCTTGCGAAGTTCGTTGCCGGCGACCCGGTCGCTGGCGCCGGCCTGGATCGCGGCGAGGTCGTGCGTGTGCACCATCCAGAGCGTGCGTCGCATCGCGAGGTGTTTGACGACCGTGCGGCGCTCATACAGCTCGGTGTCGAGGTCGGCGACCGCGAAGCCGGGCAGCCGAGCCCACAGCGACAGGTATGGCGTTGCCGGGTCGGTGGAATGCAGCCCGACCAGACTCGCGGCCGTGCCCGCGATCGAATCGGCAGGCGCCGTCAGGAAATGGCGCCGAGCCAACCGCGCCCGCCGCTCGGCGACAGTGAAAGTTCGCACTGCTCAGTGCTTGTCGCTGTCGTCGTCCCGCATGGACTGCCGGATCTGCTCCAGGCGCTCGGCCGCGGCCCGTTGCCTGGCCTCGTACTGCTCTTCGACTGCGCGGCCCTCCGCAGTCTCGCCCGCGAGCTCCGACGCCCCGATCGAGGTGCCGTAACGGGTTTCGATCTTCTCCCGCACGGACTCGAAGGTCGGCACACCGGCCGCCGTGTAACCGGTCTCCGACGGCTGCGGTGTTGGCGTGGCCGCGGGTGGGACGACCTCGCCCTCGACGACGGGTTCGTCAGGTTCAGCGGGCTGCTCGGGCTGCTCCGTCATGAATTCACCGTACCCGCGGCGACCGACATTTCTTGGGATCGGTAGCCGCCGGCCCCGCATTGACTGAGGGCACGACGGAGCCATCGGGGCGACGCGGAACACGAAGTGGAGGACGGGGAAGATGAATCGAGTTATCGCAGGCGCCATGGGACTGCTCGCGACCGGCGCGGTGCTGGTGGGCTGCTCGGACGACAAAGCTGAGCCGACGGCTTCCGGTGGCGACAAGCCGGTGGCGGCCGCGGGTGCTTCGGACGTCAAAACCGGCGGCAAGACCCAGGTCAAGGTGGACGGGAAGGACTTGGCCGGGCTCGACGTCAACTCGGTGACCTGTGTCAAGCAGGGCGGCAAGATCAACGTCGCGAGCGCCGCGATAGGTGGTCAGCAGGGGCTCGGGGTCGTCATGACCGACGAAGCGACGCCGAAGGTCGAGTCGCTGGGCCTGGTGTACGACGGCAGTGCGCTGGCGGTCAGCGAGAACATGGGCGTCAAGGTCGGCTCGGCCGAGGTCAAGGCCGACGGCGACACCTACACGATCACCGGCGAAGCTTCCGGCGCCGACATGAAAAACCCGATGGCCGGGATGATCAACAAGCCGTTCACCATCACGGTGACCTGCAGCTGACCCATCCCGACGGCGGCGGGCATCCGGGGGATGCCCGCCGCTTCCTATGATGCGACCGTGACGATCGTCGGGGAGCTGGACCGCGCTCGTCACCTCGCGTTGGCCGGCGACGAGGACGCGGCGCGCGACCTGCTGGTCGGGCTCCTGCCGCAGATCGAACGCGCCGACCGCGACGACTACGCACTCGAGGTGTTCGCCCAGCTGGGTGAGATCTATCTCGTGCGCAGTGCCCATGACGGTGTGGTCGAGAGCATCCGGCGAATCCGCGACTGTCTGGCGATCTACACCGCGATCCGGTCCGGGCGGATGCCAGAAGCCGCGGCTCAGGTGACGATGACCGATGCCGAGCTCGATCACATGATCTGCCGATACACGCGCCGGGCCGACTTCCTCGCCGCCGGACTCGCCGCGGCACAGGGTGATCATGACGGCGCCGCAACGCATTTGGCCGCGCTGATCGGGGCCGACGTCGGTTTCGAGGATCTCGACCCCGAGTACCGGCGGCTGGTCTGCCATGGCCGCACGCTGGTGGCCGCAGGGCTGTGCGATGACGATCTGTACGCGCGGTCCGTCCCGCTGTGGGACGAGGTGCTCGCCGACATCGATCGGCCGGGCGACGGCACGGCCGAGACCGATCACCTGTTCGTCTCCGGGGCGTTGGGCTACGCGCGGTTCTGTGTCGAGTCCGGACGGCTGGACGAGGCCCAGCCGTGGCTGCGTCGCGCCGGTGCTCGGGCCGAAGCCCGTGGCTGGCAACTGGCCGCCGCGCGTAGTCAACTGGAACGGGCCGCGGCGTGTTGGTCGTCGGGCGAATACGCCGAGACTCAACGGCTCGTCACCGAGGCGTACCCGGTCATCGCCGCTCACGCCAGGGCGCACGACGTATCCCGAAGCTGGCTGTATTTCGGGCTGATCCGCGTGGGCGTTGGCGCGTTGCAGGAAGCCGATCAGTGCTGGGAGCACGCCGAGAGACACTGGCGCGAGCTGGGCAAGCCGCTGCACATCCATCGGATATTGCTGCAACGCAGCTGGATCGCGATCTTCCGCGGCGCCTTCGAAGAAGCCAGAGACATGGTGGGCCAGGCCAGGGAATGGCTCGACGCGTCGCCCCGGCACAGTTGGCTGCAATACGCCCGGCTGGACTCGCACCTCGGAAACATCTGGCGCGCCGAGGCGCTCGCGGAAATGGGATTCGACGGGCTGGGCGAGCCAGGGCAGGACTGGCATCAGGTCGAGGCCAGGCATGCCGCCGGGACCGCTTACTTCAGCTGCGAGCCCGGCAGTCCCGAGTATGAGAGTGCCATGGTCAAGCTCGAACGCGCCGCCGATCTGAAGGTTCCCGCGGCGCTCGCAGTCGATTCCCTCCGCTACACGATCGCCGACGCCGGGGCCCGCATGCGTTGGGCGAGCAGCGTATCCGCGCCGATGCTGGCCGGTGCGTTCGCGGTGGCCTGGGAGTCCGACAACATCGAGCTGCTCTGCGAACTGGTCGAGTACCACAGTGCGCGAGGAACTTTCACCACGGAAGCTGCCCCGCAGCACGTCAGCGACTGGACCGCCACCGCCACCGCGGCGGTTCCGCTCGAAGCGGAGCTGGCACCTGAACTCGCGATCGCGGCAGCAGCCCCGGCACCGGTCGGCAGCAGTGTGCTGACCCGGCTCGGACCGTTGCCGCCGTTGCGGATGGACCCGGATAGCGCGCCCATTCTGAGCCGGTACCGCGAACTGGCTTCGCAACGCTACGGCCGCGAGGTCACCGCACCAGGGACCGAATGGACGACGTGGCCGTGACTCAGACCCTGGTGCTGCGGTTCGCCGACGTCGGAATCGCGACATATGCCACTCTGCGGGTCGTGGGGGAGCCGCAGCGCTCGGTCACCTGGGTGATCGAGGAGCCGTATCTGCAGGCGGCCTGCGACGCGCTGGACGCCGCGCTACCCGACCCCGGTGACTCCGAGACGCCCGCACAAGCCATCCAACGGGCCGTGGCATCTGGGCCGTTCGCCACTCCAGATGACGAACTCAACCTCGCCCGCACGCTCGGCGCCCAGCTGATCGGCATGGCCGGCTGGCAGCTGCTGGCCGACTGCGTGGCATCGCCGCGAGCGGTGTTGTTCGTGACGCCCAGTCCGCGCCTCGGCCGGGTGCCGTGGGGACAGTTGGCCATGCCGGGTCCCGACGGTTTCCGGTTGATGGAGTTGGCGGACGTACTGATGGCGGTGCCGCCGAACATCGTGCATGCGCCACGGCAGCCGGCGCGCTGGTCCGAGCGCCGCGACCGCCCGGCGGTCCTGGTTCTCGACCCGCGGATCCCCGGACAGCGGCCGGACTCCGCGCTGGGTTCGGTGTTGGGCCGGCCGTCGCCGCAGACTCCACTGGCGCGCCATTTCGGTGGTCTTGTAGGCGACCAGGCGCTGCCGGCCGTCGCGGATCCCGTGGAACTGTTCCGGCGCACCGACACCGACCGGGGCTGGCTGGCGGAGGCATGTGCGCAGGCCCCGGCGCGGCTGCTCTATGTCGGACATGCCAGCGCCGCCGAGCACGATGCGGGCCACGCCGACCGTGCCGCGCTACACCTCGCCGAAAGCCGTCCACTCACCGCGGGTGACATCATGTCCGCGCAACTGCCTGTCCCGCCGCGTGTGGGTCTACTGGCCTGCGCGTCCGGCGGGGACTACCGGTTCGATGAGGCCACCGGCCTGGTCGCGGCGCTGATCCTCGGCGGTGCGCAGTTGGTCACCGCGACCCTGTGGTCGCTGCCGACTACTACCGGCTACCGTCAATTCACCACCAGCCCAACGGATTCGGCTGTCGATCCGATGGCCGACACCGTCGCGGGCGTCGATCTGGCGCACCGCGAAGACGATGCGGGGCTCGCGGTGAACCGCTGGCAACGCGCGCAGCTGCGGCGCTGGCGCGCCGGAGACGCCACCGCGAGCCCGCTGTACTGGGCGGCGCTGGTCACGTTCGCCGTCGACGGCGCCCGGTGACAGTCAGCCCGGCGACACGCACACCGCGATGGAGCTCTCGTCGCCGGGCCGGAAATACGCGTCGATCACGCTGCCCGGCGTCAGCTTCCGCAATGACGATGCCGGTATCAACGCGGTCTGGTGGGCGGGAAACTGTCCGCCGCCGGGTCGGCTCACCATGAGGTCCAGCTCGACCTCGCGGAAATCCTCCAGGGTCGCGCCGGTGGGACGCATACCGGTGACGACGCCGCGGGATCGGATTCCGTTACGTATCAACGCGAGCTGCGTGCTCGTCAGTAAACCCTTGCGGATCAGCATGTGGTCGAACTCGGCCACGAGCTCCTCGATCGTGGCCAGGCGCTCGGTGGCCTCGTCGTCGGGGCGCGCGCAACGGGCGCGGCGCGCGGCGGCGAGCATGGCACTGGCGGCTCCGCCGCACAGCAAGCACAGGACGGCGATCATCATGGCGTCGGTCATGCGACGAGCATCGGGCCGGGTGCGAGCTACCGAACCCAAGTTGGGCCGCTCTATCCTGGTGCCGGTGAGCACCGGTTCCGATACAGCGTCCGCCGGCGCGACGGATCGGGTGAACTCCGCCCGGCCGCGTCGTGCGGTGATCGACCGGGCTTGGCGCGCGATCGGCGCCGGCGTCGAGGTGCTCAGCGGCGACGACGGCGGCCCGTTACGCCGGACCGTCAAGCGGATCATCGACCCGCTGGTGCTGCGGCTGCGCAGCAACACCCAGTACTCGGCGGCGGTGCTCGGCCCCGAAGTGGCCGACGCGATGCACGCGACCATCGTGGGACACGCGGCCCAATTGCGTGCCGCGGCCGCGTGGTTCGTTCTCCTCAAGCAGGAGCGACGGCGTCAGCGCATCACCACCGGCAACGCCCAGGAACTCTATTTTCCGGTGTGTTTCGAGCTTGCGGTCACCGACGGCACCCCGGCCGCTGACGCATCGCAAACCGCGGCTGCCGTGCTCGCCGACATCCACGGCGGCCGCGACCGAACCGCGATCGAGGTGCTGAACCGATACGTTAGCGATCCGCACGTCGTCGCGAAGCTGCGGCGCCAACTCGAGCGCAGCTGGATCGATGTGCAGCCGACGCCCGCCATCACCAGCCCGTTCTTCGCCGGACTCGCAACGGTGCTCGGCCCGGCCGACAGCCACCGCGCCGCGATGGCGCGCCAGCGGGTGTGGTCGGCCCTGGTCGCCGACGCCACCCCGTACAACCTCGGTGCGACGGCACGCGATTCGGTCACCGGACTGCCGTGGTCGATCGTCGACGTCGGGTTGTGTTCGATTGCGCCGCAACAGCCCCCGGTCATCGACGGGGCGACGGATGGCGACCGGCCGCTGGACCGCAGCGTGGTCGATCGGGTGCGTGCGACCCTGCGGCGGGCGCTCGACCGCGACGAGTTGCCCGACGTTCCGCTGCTGTGCGCCGAGGAGGTAGACCGGGCCTGCGCCCCGTGGGGCCTGCTGGCCGAGGACAAGCAGGCGGGGCTGCTCACCGGCATCGAGGTCGCGGCCGACCTGCAGCCGTTGGCGACGAACGTTGCCGCCCGATACGAGCTGTCCGCGCGTATCCAGGCGCGACTGGCCAAGGAGGCCTACGTCCTTCACGCGCGTCGCTATCTCGCCGACGGCGGTCCGATCCACCCGCGCCAGCGGCAGGTGGTCGACGACCTCGCCGCGTTCGCGCGGCCCTATCTTGGCCGGTTGTGGGCCAGGTTGCACGGCCGCGACGTCTGGCAGGAATCCTGCGAGGACGTCGACGACATGCGATCCCTGCTGGAAGGGGTGGCGAGATCGGTGAGCCTCGACCACCGGCAGCGCATCAAGTCGATGCTGGAAATGCAGGTGGCCGGATGACTTCGATGACACTTCGCGTCGACTCCGGTCTGTGGTGCACGGGGTCGCTGTCGGTCCAGCCACCCCTTGTCGCGGTCCTCGAAGTCAGCGGGGCCGTGTTGTCCTGGACGGTGGATGCCGATCCGGCCGAACCGCCGGTGATCGCCTTCACCGATCCGCTTCGGGCCGACTGGCTTTGGCGGGTGATCGGGGAAGCCGGCCATGTCGCCGTCGTCGAGGCGCTGCAGTATCGCGATTCCGAGCAGCCACTCGAGCTGAACGGTGTCGCGGTGCGGCCGGGTTCGGCGGACGGGGCACGGCGACTGGCCCTCGGTCACTGGATGCGGCGTTGGTGGCCGGCCAGTGATCGCGACGGCATCGCGGCCCTCGACCGGGCCGTGCTGGACGCAGAGATCGCGCTGCTGACCGCGGCCGCCGAGGACTACTTCACCGACGACACCATCGACGCCGAGGTGACCGGCCTGCTGCGGCCTCACATGACCGTTCTGAATTCCATTGCGGCTCAAGTAGATCCGCGGATCTCCGCGATCGTGGAGGAGTGCCGCGACCTAGCTGCCGAAATCGGTCTGACCTGGGACACGGACACGGCCCCGGTGCGGCGCCGTGACGACTATGCTCTTGCGGCGGGCTCGGCCGGCGGATCAGCTGGGCGGGCTGCCATTGCCGGCGGAGTCGCGACCGTCAACTGGTCGGCGGTGCCGCCGGCCATCTTCGACGCAGCCGACGACACGGTCGACTGGTCTGTCGTCGCCACGCTCGGCACCGTGAACATCGTTGTCCACGTTGCTTTGTCGGGTCCGGGCCACGCGGCTGGAATCGAGATACGGGTCCGCTGCGGCGACTACCGCGGCACCGGGGTGCTCGACGACGCCGGACGCGCGATCCTGCCGGTGCTCGGCTCCGACGGGCAACCATTGACCGAAACCCAGGCCTGGAACGTCGACTGGTTGTCAGCCGATGTCCGGATCGGCGCCGGCGCCGCGGAATCCGCCTCGACCCGGGACCGGGTCCGAGCGCTCGCCATGGCCCGCCTCGCCACTCCGCGTGACGATGCCTACCTCGCCGAGATCCTGGCCGCCGAATCCGATTACTGAGCCTGGCTGCGGCTACTTCGCCGCGGTCTGCACGTACGCGGGCGAGGCCGGCTGGGCCGGTAGTCCGACCGCGGGCACCTGCGGGGTGCCGATGGCGCCGGCAAGCCAGGGCAGGGCGGCCGAGAACGCGCGGGTGGCGAACGGCCAGTCGTGAGTGCCGGGTTGGGTCACCACCGCACATGCGATGCCGTGTGCCGAGCCCAGTGCGCACAACGAGTCTGCGGCCTTGGCCTGGTCGTTGGACCGGCCCGCGGGTTTGATGGTCGCCTGCGAGTCGTTGACGTCGAACCACCCCGCCACGCCTTGATATTGGCCATGCCGGTTGATGACCGTCGTCGGATCGAACGCGTCCCACGCGGCGGCGTTGCCACCGAAGAGCCGCTCGATCGTCTGTGCCTTGGTACCTGAATTCGGTCCGAGGTCTCCGGCGATGTCGACGAACGCGCTGAAGAGGTCGGGATGCATGACCGCCAGATCGACCGCGCATGTGCCGCCCATCGACCAGCCGACGATGCCCCAGTTGGCCGCGGCCGGGCTCACCCCGTAGTGGGCATTCATATACGGCACGACGTCTTTGGTGAGGTGATCGGCGGCATTGCCGCGTGTGCCGTTCACGCATTCGGTGTCATTGTTGAATGTGCCGCCCGGATCGACGAAGACGAGCACCGGTGCGTATCCGTGGTGGGCGGCGGCGAATTCGTCCATGGTCTTGACGACGTTGCCCGCCCGCATCCAGTCGGCCGGGGTGTTGAACTCGCCGCCGATCATCATGACCGTCGGGAGTTTCGGTGGGGGATTGGTCCCGAACCACGCAGGCGGCAGATAGACGTACTCGCCTCGGTGCCGGAATCCCGATGCGGTGTTGGCGATCTCGACCGGCACCACCGTTCCCTTGGCCGGGATGGAGCCTTCCCTCTGCATGGCCGCGACGGTGACCTGATCGGTCTGGTCGGGCAGCGGTCCCGCCGTCAACTGGTTCCAGGCGGTCTGCACCCACGGGAAATACCCGACCCACAGGTTCAGCGCCAGCGCCGCGCACAACACGCTGAGCGGTATCGCCAAGGCCGAGGCGCCGCGCCGCCACCACCGGCTGCCGCGCCATCCCGCGGCCAGAACCACAACGGCCGCCCCGCTCACCGCGACCCATACCCAAAGCGACCGCGGCGCAGGGTTTCCCGCCAGCCCTTCACTCTGGATGTACCAGTAGGTGCCTGCCGCGAGGACACCGCCGACGAGTGCGGCCGCCGGGAGCCAGACGAGCTGCCAGCGCCAGGCGCGCCAGCCGATCGCGGCGATCAGGACCGCGACGGTGACGGCCTGCACTGTCGTCGGGACCCAGCCGTGCATCAGCGACAGATGGTGGTTGAAGGTCACCGGCTAATCGTGGCTGCCGATCCTTGTGGTCGGCTGTGAGGTTGCTGTCACCGCGGTTTGGCCAACGGGAACGGCAAGGTTTCGCGGATGCTGCGCCCGGTGATCAGCATGACCACGCGGTCCACGCCCATGCCGAGCCCGCCGGTCGGTGGCATCGCGTACTCCATGGCCTGCAGGAAGTCCTCGTCGAGTTCCATGGCTTCCGGATCGCCGCCCGCGGCAAGCAGCGATTGCTCCTGCAGCCGGCGGCGTTGTTCGACCGGGTCGGTGAGTTCGCTGTAGGCGGTGCCCAACTCGACACCCCAGGCCACCAGGTCCCACCGTTCGGCAACGCCGGGGATGCTGCGGTGCGGCCGGGTCAGCGGCGACACCGAGGTGGGGAAGTCCTTGTAGAACGTGGGCTCGGTGGTTTGGTCCTCGACGAGGTGCTCGTACATCTCCAGTACCACGGCACCGGCGTCCCAGTGCGTCAGATACGGAATGCCCGCCGAATCACACAGCCGGCGCAGGGTTGCGAGGTCGGTTTCTGCGGTGACGTGTTCGCCGAGCGCCTCCGATACGGCATCGTGCACGGTCTTGACGGCCCACTCGCCGGAGATGTCGACCGGTTGGAGAACGCCGTCTTCCCGAGGCCGCATGAAGACGTGCGCCCCGTTTGCGGCCTGCGCGGCGTTCTGGATGAGTTCGCGGCAGCCGTCGATCCATACGTTGTAGTCGGCATGGGCCTGATAGGCCTCCAGCAGGGTGAACTCGGGGTTGTGGCTGAAGTCCACGCCCTCGTTGCGGAACGCCCGGCCCAACTCGAAGACCCGCTCGACCCCGCCCACACAAAGCCGCTTGAGATAGAGCTCGGGCGCGATCCGTAGATACAGGTCCAGGTCGTAGGCGTTGATGTGGGTCAGGAAGGGCCTGGCGTTGGCGCCGCCGTGGATCTGCTGCAGGATCGGGGTCTCCACTTCGAGAAAGCCCTTGGCGTACAGCGTTTCCCGGATCGCGTGCAGCGCACCGCTGCGCGCCCGGATCAGGTCGCGGGCCTCGGTGTTGACGGCCAGGTCCACGTAACGGGCGCGCACCCGCGCCTCCTGGTCGGTCAGGCCCTTCCATTTGTCCGGCAGTGGCCGCAGGCATTTGCCGATCAACCGCCAGCTCGTCACGATCAGCGAGCGGGTGCCGTTACGGCTCATGCCCATCGATCCGGTGACCTCGACGAGGTCGCCCAGATCGATGGTCGCGGTGAAGTCCGCGGTGTTTCCGTCGGTGAGCCGCGAATTGTCAAGCAGGAGTTGCACTTCACCGGACCAGTCGCGCAACTGCGCGAACAGGACGCCACCGTAGTCGCGTACCCGGAGCACGCGACCGGCCACCGTGAGGGTCTCGCCGTCGGCGGTGTCGAGCGCGGCCTTGACGGTGTGGCTGGGAGCCTGGCCGACCGGATAGGCGTCGACACCCTTGTCCTGCAACGCCTTGAGCTTGGCCATACGCACCCGCACCTGTTCGGGCAGCCGCGGCGGCTCGGTGTCCTCGGTGACGTCGCCTTCGATTCCGTTCATGTCGGGCGCGCTGCCGTCGCGGTGCAACCGTCCGGACTGGAGCAGGTCGGCGGGCGCGGCGACGTGGTCGCCGGTGTGCTGCTTGTTGCGCCGGGAGAACGGCAGCACCAGGAAGCCCTCGGCGATCACCGACGCCACCCCGACCCGGGGGACGAGGCGGGCATCCTCGTAGCAGGCGTAGCGCGGCACCCATTCCGGCTGGTACTTCATGTTCGAGCGGTACAGCGTCTCGAGCTGCCACCACCGCGAGAAGAACACCAGCAGCCCGCGCCACAACCGGGCCACCGGCCCGGCGCCCAGCTGGGCACCTTGCTCGAAGGCCGACCGGAACATCGCGAAGTTGAGCGAAATGCGGCTGATCCCAATGTCTTCGGACTGCATGCACAGCTCGCTGACCATGAGTTCGATCGTGCCGTTGGGGGACTGCGGCGAGCGGCGCATGACGTCGAGCGACACACCGTTCGAGCCCCACGGCACCAACGACAGCATCGCGACCACCGCGTCTTGGTGCCCGTCGTTCTGGACGGCCTCGACCAGCAGGCAGTCACCGTCGGCGGGATCGCCGAGCCGGCCCAGCGCCATCGAGAAGCCGCGTTCGGTCTCGGTGTCGCGCCAGTCGTCGGCGCGTTTGATCACCTCGGCCATCTCGGCCTCGGACAGCTCGCGGTGCCGCCGGATCCGTACCGCGGCGCCGGCCCGGCGGGCGCGGGTCACGGCTTGGCGCACCGCGCGCATGTCGGGTCCCGACAGCCGGAAGTTCTCCGGGTGCAGGATGGCCTCGTCGCCGAGCTGCAACGCGTTGAGCCCGGCACCGCGAAACGCCTCGGCGGCGGTCGAGCTCGCACCCATCACGCCGGGTGCCCAACCGTACGTCTGGCACAACCGCAACCAGGCTTCGATGGCCTGGGGCCACGCCTTCGGATCGCCGACAGGGTCACCACTGGCAAGGCAGACCCCGATCTCGACGCGGTAGGTGATGGCGGCCCGGCCGTTCGGTGCGAACACCACGGACTTGTCGCGGCGGGTCGCGAAGTACCCGAGCGAATCGTTCTTCCCGTACAGCGTCAGCAGGCCGCGGATCGCCGATTCGTCCTCGCCGGTGAGCGCATTCGTGGCCCGCTGGGACTGGAACAGCACGATCGCCGCGGCGATCAACGCGAGTGCGCCGAACAGGCCGAAGATGTCGTTGAGGAACGTGTGCGAGTACCCCTCGAACACCTCGGTGGGTACGGTCGCGAAGCCGCTGACGCGGTTGATCGCGTATGGCAGCCGCCATTCCGGTGCCAGGGTGCCGGGAAACAGCTCAAGCAGGCCCCACGCCGCCAGGATGCCGATCGCCATCCCGGCCACGAGCACCACGGCCGACTTGAACAGCGCACCGCGGCGCACTTTCGCCCAGAACTGGTTGCGGGCCAGCACCAGGAACGCGATCGCCGCGACGTGGAACACCAGGCCGATCGATTCGCCCAAGTCTTCGGCAGCTGTGTTGCCGCCGCCCCAGATGTCGCCGAGATTCCAGCCGACGGCGCCCACCATGTAGAGCACCAGGATCCACCACGCGATGCGCTTGCGCGCCGCGAGCGCAGCGGCCAGCAGGGCCAGGACGAAGGCCCACGCGAAGCTCGTGTCGGGGAAGTTGAAGATGTAGTCGTTGACGAACTCCCGCGGCACCCTGATGATCCACCGCACCAACGGCGAGACGCTGGCGATCAGGGACAGGGTCGCGATGACGCCGACGGTCCAGCCCGCTGCCGCGGGAACCCAGGAGAACCTGGATGTCGGCCGCGTGGTGGCGCGGCTGATAACGGTCATACGCCGGGAGAATAGGCGCTCAACCCGCGAAAATGGTGGAGCTCACGCGGCCCCGGCGGGCAACCGGCTACCAGACCGGGCCGGTGTACTTCTCGCCGGGGCCTTTCCCCGGTTCGTCCGGGGCGGCGCTGGCTTCGCGGAACGCCAGTTGCAGGCTCTTGAGGCCATCGCGCACCGGCCCAGCGTGTGGCCCCAAATACTCGGCCGATGCGGTAACCAGACCTGCGAGCGCGGTGATCAGCCGGCGTGCTTCGTCGAGATCGCGGTGCGGGCTGTCGTCGGGATCCTCGGCGGACAGTCCGATCTTCTCGGCCGCTGCGCTCATCAACATGACCGCCGCCCGGGTGATCACCTCGACGGCGGGAACATCGGCCAGGTCACGAATGGCGGGGCCGTCCAGATCGTCTGCGTTATTCGCATCGGTCATCGAAGATTGCGGCGCGCTTCCCGTGACTAGTGCCGGGAACCGGACACCGTCTCTCCTTTCAAAAGCGTGTCGGTGGTGGGCGATATGTTGCCACCATGTCGCGATACCGGTTGCTTCCCACGGCTGAGCAAGCTGTGGTGCTGGTTGAGCATTGTCGCCATGCCCGGTATGTGTGGAATCTAGCTGTTGAACAGCAGCTTCATTGGCAGCCGGGACGCCACGCCCCTCGCTACATCGAACAGTGTGCACAATTGACCGCAGCCCGTGCGGAGTACGACTGGTTGGCGGCTGGTTCGCAGACAGTACAACAGCAGGCGCTTCGGGACTTTGCTCAGGCCATGCGGAACTTCTTCGGTGGAACCCACCGCCGGCAGACCTGGCGCAAAGCCGGGATGCATGAGGGGTTTCGACAGGTCGGCGTAAAGCCCCATCATGTCGAGCGGGTGAATGGCCGGTTCGGGCAGGTGTGGATACCGAAGATCGGCTGGGTGCGGTTTCGTCTGTCGCGCCCGGTTCCCGGTTGGTATGAAATCTTATCGGGTGAAACGTGATCGAGCTGGCCGCTGGCATATCGCATTCGCCGCCGTCCCGGATCCGATTACCGGTCCGAATGACGGCTCTGTGGTCGGTATTGATCGCGGCATCGCAGTGTCGGTGGCCTATCGACCGGGGAGCTACTGTGCGCCCCAGACTTGAGCCCTGGTGAGCGCAGGCGGTTACGGGTGTTGCAGAAGCCACTGGCCCGAGCCAAGCGTGGTTCAAAGCGGCGCGCCCGCACCAAGCGAGCGATCGCCAAGTTGAGTGCGCGCGAGAAAGACCGCCGGAAGGACTGGGTGGAAAAGACCACCACGGATATTGCGCGGCGCTTCGATGTAATACGGATCGAGGCACTTGACGTGCGGGCAATGACCCGTCGCACACGGGGAACCTCCAAGCACCCCGGTGTTTGGCGAGCTCAGAAGCGCGGTCTCAACCGGGCCATCCGCAGGAGTGGCTGGGGGATGTTGGCTTTGCGTTTGCAGCACAAGGCATCCGGTCGGGTAGAGCAGGTACCTGCTGCCTACACGTCTCAGCGATGCTCTGAGTGTGGGCACGTCGCTCCTGAAAACCGCAAGAGTCAAGCGGTGTTCGAGTGCGAAGCCTGCGATGCGGGGCCGCGTGACGCCGACGTGAACGCTGCATGCAATATCGCCGCCGGGCGGGCGGTGACAGCACGGGGAGACCTCGGCGTTAGCCGGTCCGGGAACCGTGAACCTCAACTCTGCCCTCCTGCGGCATAGACCGCGGGCGAGGTTGGTGGTTGGAATCCCTCGGCGTGGGCCGAGGGAGGACGTCAAGCCTGATAGACTGTCATGCGCGACCGTCCCGGCGTACGCCAGGGACAGCAAGTGGAGTCCCACTCCCACCGTTGACCACACCGGTTCAGCGGTCCGGTCACCAGCATCCACGATGCTGGTTCTGCGTTTCAGCGCAGGCGGCGCGAGCTGTGATCGGTCGGCATTGGGCCCTGCTTTGAGCAGGGCTTTTCTGTTCTATGAGCAGAAGGTGCGGATGGGGTAGGTCTCCTCGACAGACCAACATAGGAGGCCCCATCAGCACTGAGACCCGCGTCAACGAGCGCATCCGTGTACCCGAAGTCCGCCTGATTGGACCAGGCGGTGAGCAGGTAGGCATCGTGCGCATCGAAGACGCCCTCCGCGTCGCCGCGGATGCCGATCTCGACCTTGTCGAAGTTGCCCCGGACGCCAAGCCGCCCGTGTGCAAGATCATGGATTACGGCAAGTTCAAGTACGAGACGGCACAGAAGGCACGCGAGTCTCGCAAGAACCAGCAGCAGACCGTCGTCAAGGAACAGAAGCTGCGTCCCAAGATCGACCCGCACGATTACGAGACCAAAAAGGGTCACGTGATCCGCTTCCTGGAGGCGGGGTCGAAGGTCAAGGTGACGATCATGTTCCGCGGACGTGAGCAGTCGCGGCCCGAACTGGGTTTCCGGCTCCTGCAGCGCCTGGGCGCCGACGTCGCCGATTACGGCTTCATCGAGACGTCCGCCAAGCAGGACGGCCGCAACATGACGATGGTGCTGGCCCCGCATCGCGGCGCGAAGACTCGCGCCAAGGCGGCGGAGCAGGCCGAGCGCCCAGTCGCGCAGCAGGCCACCCCCGAAGAGCCAGACGTATCGCAGAACTAGATTCACAAGAGAACTGAGGATTCATGCCCAAGGCAAAGACCCACAGCGGTGCCTCCAAGCGGTTCCGCCGCACCGGTACCGGCAAGATCGTGCGGCAGAAGGCCAACCGTCGCCACCTGCTCGAGCACAAGCCCAGCAAGCGCACGCGCCGTCTGGACGGCCGCACAGTCGTCGCGACGAACGACAACGGCCGCATCAACAAGATGCTCAACGGCTAAGTACCGCCCGCTATCCGACGAACGAGAATAGGAACATTCCATGGCACGCGTGAAGCGCGCACTCAACGCCCAGAAGAAGCGGCGCACAGTACTGAAGGCATCCAAGGGCTACCGCGGCCAGCGGTCCCGGCTGTACCGCAAAGCCAAAGAGCAGCAGCTGCATTCGCTGACCTACGCCTACCGGGACCGCCGGGCCCGTAAGGGCGAGTTCCGCAAGCTGTGGATCTCGCGGATCAACGCCGCCGCCCGCGCCAACGACATCACCTACAACCGCCTGATCCAGGGCCTCAAGGCCGCTGGTATCGAGGTGGACCGCAAGAACCTCGCCGAGATCGCCGTGAGCGACCCGACCGCGTTCGCCGCGCTGGTCGAGGCCGCCAAGGCCGCTCTGCCCGAGGACGTCAATGCGCCTTCGGGAGAAGCCGCCTGACGCTCACCGAGCGTTCTGCCCGGGTGGCGGCTGCGGTCAAGCTGCATCGCCACGTCGGGCGCCGCCGCGCCGCACGTTTCCTTGCCGAGGGACCCAACCTCGTCGAGGCAGCGTTGCGGCGCGGACTCGTTTCCGAGGTGTTCGCCACCGAATCGGCCCTGGACCGGTTCGGCGCGATGCTCGACGGTGCCACGGTGGAGTTGGTCACGGAGCGTGCGGCGAAAGCCTTGTCGGACACCGTGACTCCGGTGGGGCTTGTTGCCGTGTGCCGCCTCCCCGACGTGTCACTCGACGACGTGCTGGCCGGCGCGCCTCGGTTGATCGCGGTACCCGTACAGATCTCCGAGCCGGGCAACGCAGGCACCCTGATCCGGGTCGCGGACGCGATGGGCGCCGCCGCGGTCGTGTTGGCGGGCAACAGTGTCGACCCATACAACAGCAAGTGCCTGCGCGCCTCGGCAGGCAGCATCTTCTCGATCCCGGTGGTCAGCGAATCCGATGAGGCAGGCGCGGTGCAGCGGCTGCGTGCCGCCGGATTGCAGGTGCTCGCCACCACCGTCGACGGCGAGGTCGATCTCGACCACGCGGATCTGGCCACGCCGACCGCTTGGTTGTTCGGGCCCGAAGCGCACGGCCTGCCAAGCGAACTCGCCGCGATGGCCGACCACCGCGTGCACATCCCGATGCCCGGCCATGCCGAAAGTCTGAACATCGCGTCGGCGGCATCGATCTGCCTGTATCAGAGCGCGCGCGCCTCTCGGGCCGACTAGCTCCTTTCGCGTATGTAGCGCTGCGGCGATCTTCGCCCCGGTTTTCCGCCACAGCGCTTCCCGCGTGGAGGCCGACGGCCGGTCTAAGGTCGTTGGACACGCCCAGATCGCCGAAGGACGAGCCATGTGCCAGTACTGCG
This sequence comes from Mycobacterium venezuelense, assembly GCF_054919535.1. Taxonomy (NCBI): domain Bacteria; kingdom Bacillati; phylum Actinomycetota; class Actinomycetes; order Mycobacteriales; family Mycobacteriaceae; genus Mycobacterium; species Mycobacterium venezuelense. Next base: position 30,561 of record NZ_JBONDW010000012.1, on the reverse strand, counting down.
GATGCCGTGACATGCCACTGCTGCGTGATTACATCGCCGAGCACGAGCGCGCGGTCGATCACGGTCGCGAAGCGGTACGAGCACTCGACCGGGGTGAGATCGGGCGGGCCCGCGAGCGCCTCACCGCGATGTTCGACGAGTTGCGTTCCCATTGGCGGGGCGAGGAGAACGGCTTGTTCTCGGTGATGCATCGCGAGGAGCTCTACGCGCAGCACATCGACCCGTTGGTCGCCGAACACCGCGAACTGGCTGCGTTTCTGGAGACCGTGGACCTGTCCGATGCGGACGATCAGGACCGCGTGCGCATGGCTGTCGAGGAACTGTACGAGCACATCGCGAAGGAAGAGGACGGACTCTTCCCGGCCTCGCTCACCGCGCTCGACGGTGCCGATTGGGACGCGGCCATGGCCGGGTGGCGCGAGGCGCACCCCGGCCAGCGCATGATCTAGCTCAGCAGACCCCTTGCGACGTGGGTGATCTGAACTTCGTTGCTGCCGGCGTAGATCATCAACGATTTGGCGTCGCGGGCAAGCTGTTCGACCCGGTACTCGGTCATGTAGCCGTTGCCGCCGAACAACTGCACCGCATCCATCGCCACGTCGGTGGCCGCCTGCGAGCAGTACCACTTGATCGCCGACGCCTCGGCCAACGAGATCTGCTGACCGCTCTGCGCTGACTCGATGACGCGGAACAGCATGTTGCGCACGTTCATCCGGGCCACTTCCATGTTGGCCAGCTTGAGCTGGATCAGCTGGAACTGGCCGATCTCCTGGCCCCACAGCGTGCGGCTCTTGGCGTAGTCCACGCTCAACCGCAGGCACTCCTCGATGACGCCGAGCGCCATGGCGGCCACGCCGATGCGTTCGGCGGAGAAGCTGGACCTGGCGCTTTCCCGGCCGTCGCCGGATTCGTTGTCCTCGGTCTCGCCCAGCAGCCGGTCGCGGCCCAGCCGGACGTTGTTGAAGAACAGCTCGCCGGTGCGGGAGCTGTGAATGCCCATCTTGCGGAACGGCTTCGACTGCACGAAGCCCTCCATGCCCTTGTCGAGGACGAACGTGAGCACCTTGCGGCCGCGCTTGTCCGCGCCGTCGCCCTCGTCCAGCTTTGCGTAGACCACCACGACGTCGGCGTCGGGGCCGTTGGTGATGAACGTCTTCTGTCCGTTGAGGATGTAATCATCACCGTCGCGGACCACATAGGACTTCATGCCGCCGAATGCGTCCGAACCGGAGTCGGGCTCGGTGATCGCCCATGCGCCGATCTTCTCGTAGGTCACCAGGCCGGGCAGCCACCGTTCCTGCTGTGCCAGCGTTCCGCGGCTCTGAATGGTCGGCACCGTCAGCCCCAGGCTCACGCCCATGCCGGTCACCAGGCCCATCGACACCCGGCACAATTCGCTGATCAACACGAAACCCATGCCTGCCGATGCGCTGCCGCCGCCGAACATCCCACCGCCGCCCGAGGACGGCTTGCCGCCCTCCCGCAGCCGGGCCAGCCGCTTGTCGAGCGCCTCCTTGGCCATCGCGTCGATTCCGAAGGCTGCGAACAACTTTCGGACGAGGGGGTAGGGCTCCATCTCGCCGCTCTCGAGCTCGTCGAGGTGCGGGCGGATTTCCTTGTCCACGAATTCGCGTACGGCGTCGCGCACGGCGATGTCGACGTCTGACCAATCAAGCATTCCGCTACCTTATGCCGCGGAATTGCGGCGTGGTGCGGGCCGTCGGGCGGGCCGCAGCGCGGGCAGCGAAAACGTCGTGTGCACCAGCGATCCCGCCCGGTCCAGCAGGGTCTTGCGCTGCGGCACATAGTGCATGGGCAACCCCCACCGATCGCGCGGCGGTGCCATGAAGCCAGGCGCCTCGACCAGCGGGGCGTCGGCCGGCAGCCGCCCGGCCGCCCTGCGGTAAGCCGAGATCGCTCGCGGATGCAGTCTGATCTCGTCCGGTACCGCGACGAACGCGAGCTCGACCATCTTGCCGAATATCCGCAGCAGCACCTCGTCCCCGGGGGTCCAGCGCATGCCGGCCTTTTCGCGTACCGCGGGGTCGAAGAGTCCGGCGGCGATCCAGCGTTGCGCTCCCACCAGAGGTTTGAACAACTGGTCCCAGACCGGCGTCGGCATCAGCACGAACCACGGCTTGGGGATGCGGATACTGAAGATGTCGAGCGTGGCGCGGTTGATCTCCAGTTCGTCGCGGCACTTCGCGTCCCAGTACTCCTGGAATTCCTCCCAGGTGCCCGGCACCGGACGCATGCTCATGCCGTACATGCGGTACCACTGCACGTGTTCGTCGAACAGCTGGCGTTTCTCGGCCTCCGTGAGGCCTCCGCAGAAGTATTCGGCGGTCTTGATGATGAGCATGAAGAACGTGGCGTGCGCCCAGTAGAACGTGTCTGGGTTCAGGGCGTGGTATCGCCTACCCTTGGCGTCAACGCCCTTGATCGTGGTGTGAAAGCCCTTGATCTGCGCGCCGGTCTGCGCCGCCCGTTGGCCGTCGTAGACCACACCCATGATCGGGTACACCGACCTGGCCACGCGCTGCAGTGGTTCGCGCAGCAAAATCGAGTGGTCTTCGACACCGGCGCCCAGTTCGGGATACATGTTCTGGATGGCGCCGATCCACACGCCGAGCATCCCGGTGCGCAGATCGCCGAAATACTTCCAGGTCAGAGAATCCGGTCCAAGTGGTTCGTCGCTGTCGTCGGTTGTCGCTCTCGTGGTCATCGCGTCCTCATTGACTCGTCATGACGTGTATCACAGTTGAGGCCAACGATAGTGATGACAACGGTCGTTGTCTACGACGGCGCGGCGCAGTGTTATCGCCCGGAAATTGTGTTGCTGCGCCGCCGTGACCAGCACCCTTGCCGTGCTTGCGGCGGGTGTGAGCAAACCCGGCGCGGGCGTCATTGCCGGTCGGTCCCAAAGCCACTTACGCTGACGCTGTGAATGGCGAATCGTTCGATGAACGATCCGGCCGAGTCGGGGAAATCGAGGAGCTGCCGCAGGGCCGCCCGGTCCAGCCGCGTGGTCTGCCCGGACCGTTGGGGTGGCTGCAGCGCACGAATCACAGCCCCGCCGTGATCGGCATGGTGCGACGCGTGCGCAGGGCTCTGCCTGGTGACCCGGATTTCGGCGATCCGCTGTCGGCCGCGGGGAACGGCGGGCCGCGGGTCGCGGCCCGCGTGGCCGACCGTTTGCTCGATCGTGGCGCCGCGTCCCGGGAAGTAAGTCTGGGCGCACTGCAGGTGTGGCAGGCGCTCACCGAGCGGGTCTCGGGTGTCCCGCCCAACCCAGAGGTGACCCTGGTCTTCACTGATCTCGTCGGGTTCTCGACGTGGTCGCTGAAGGCCGGCGACGATGCCACTCTGCGTTTGCTGCGGCGCGTCGCCCAATTTGTCGAGCCGCCGTTGCTGGAGTCCGGGGGCCACATCGTCAAGCGCATGGGCGACGGCATGATGGCGGTGTTCTCCGACCCGGAGACCGCGCTGCGTGCGGTGCTGATCGCGCTGGATGCACTGGCCGTCGTCGATGTCGACGGCTACACGCCCCGCATGCGGGTCGGTATGCACACCGGCCGGCCACAGCGCCTCGGGTCTGATTGGCTCGGCATCGACGTCAACATCACCGCACGGGTGATGGAGCGCGCCGCGAAAGGTGGTCTGCTGGTGTCGCACACCACCTTGGAGTCGATCTCCGAGGACCGGCTCGCCGCATTGGGCGTCACGGTCAAACGTGAACGGCGCCCGATGTTCTCGCCGCGGCCGGAAGGGGTCCCTGACGATCTCGTGATGTACCGCATCAGAACCGCGAGGCAACTGCCTGGTGGAGCCGAGAAGGAAGCGCCTGAGGCGTAGCCGTTTCACGGCGCCGAAACGCATTCGAGGGCCCATCGGCGCATCGCCTATGATCGCCGGGTGGCTCAGCAGCCCAGTGATCTCTCCGAAGAAGCCCTGACCAAAGCTGTCAGTGCGGCCCGGCATGCCTTCGATCTGGCCGGTGACCTCGACGCGTTGGCGCGCGCCAAAACCGAGCACCTCGGTGACCGCGCGCCCATCGCACTGGCCCGCCAGGCGCTGGCGTCGTTGCCCAAGACCGACCGCGCCGACGCCGGCAAACGCGTCAACGTTGCTCGTGGCGAAGCTCAGCGCGCCTATGACGAACGGTTGGCCGTGCTGCGCGCCGAACGTGACGCGGCGGTGCTCGTCGCCGAGCGCATCGACGTCACACTGCCGTCGACGCGTCAGCCGATCGGTGCCAGGCACCCGATCACGATCCTGGCCGAGAACGTCGCCGACACCTTCGTGGCGATGGGTTGGGAGTTGGCCGAGGGTCCCGAGGTCGAGACCGAACAGTTCAACTTCGACGCGTTGAACTTCCCGCCGGACCATCCGGCTCGCAGTGAGCAGGACACGTTCCAGATCGCGCCGGACGGCTCACGTCAGGTGCTGCGTACCCACACGTCGCCGGTGCAGATCCGGGCGCTGCTCGAGCGCGAGCTGCCCGTCTACATCGTCTCGATCGGCCGGACGTTCCGCACCGACGAACTGGACTCCACGCACACCCCGGTGTTCCACCAGGTCGAGGGTCTCGCGGTGGACAAAGGCCTGACGATGGCACATCTGCGCGGCACCCTTGACGCCTTCGCGCGGGCCCAGTTCGGGCCGCAGGGCCGCACCCGCTTCCGTCCGCACTTCTTCCCGTTCACCGAGCCGTCGGCCGAGGTGGACATCTGGTTCCCCAACAAGAAGGGCGGACCGGGCTGGGTCGAATGGGGCGGGTGCGGCATGGTGAATCCGAATGTGTTGCGGGCATGCGGCATCGACCCCGATGTCTACTCCGGCTTCGCGTTCGGCATGGGATTGGAGCGAACCCTGCAGTTCCGCAACGGTATTCCTGACATGCGTGACATGGTCGAGGGCGACGTCCGGTTCTCGCTGCCGTTCGGGGTGGGCGCCTGATGCGCATTCCCTACAGCTGGCTGCGTGACGTCGTCCGCGCCGGGGCGCCGGGCTGGGACGTCTCGGCCGAGGAGCTCGAGCAGACGTTCATCCGGATCGGGCACGAGGTCGAGGAGATCATCCCGATCGGCCCGGTGAGCGGTCCGCTGACCATCGGCCGGGTGGCCGAGATCGAGGAGCTCACCGAGTTCAAGAAGCCGATCCGGGCCTGCAAGGTCGATGTGGGTGAAGCTGAGCTTCGCGACATCGTCTGTGGTGCAACGAACTTCGCCGTCGACGATCTCGTGGTGGTGGCGCTGCCGGGAACCACCTTGCCCGGTGACTTCACGATCGGGTCGCGCAAAACCTACGGCCGGCTTTCTGACGGCATGATCTGCTCGTCGGCCGAGATGAACCTCGGCGTCGACCATTCCGGCATCCTCGTGCTGCCGCCAGGTACGGCCGAACCCGGCACGCCTGCCGCCGACGTCCTGGGACTCGACGATGTGGTGTTCCACCTCGCGATCACCCCGGACCGCGGCTACTGCCTGTCCGTGCGCGGTCTGGCCCGCGAGATTGCGTGCGCCTACGACCTCGACTACGTCGACCCGGCCGACGTCGCGCCGCTGCCCGTCGAGGGCGAAGCGTGGCCGCTGACCGTTCAACCCGGCACGGGCGTGCAGCGGTTCGGTTTGCGGCCGGTCACGGGGATCGATCCGGCCGCGGTGTCGCCGTGGTGGATGCAGCGGCGGCTGCTGCTCAGCGGCATCCGCGCCATCTCGCCTGCGGTCGACGTGACCAACTACGTCATGCTCGAACTCGGCCATCCGATGCACGCCCACGACAGCAGCCTCATCACCGGCGGCTTCGACGTGCGGTTCGCCCGCGACGGCGAGAAGGTCGTGACGCTCGACGACGTCGAGCGCACCCTGAACTCCGGCGATGTCCTGATCGTCGACGACGTCGCGACCGCCGCGATCGGCGGGGTGATGGGTGCGGGCACGACCGAGGTGCGCGAGACCACCACCGACGTGCTGCTTGAGGCCGCGGTGTGGGATCCGGCCGCGGTGTCGCGCACCCAACGCCGCCTGCATCTGGCGAGTGAGGCGGGCCGGCGCTACGAACGTTCCGTCGATCCGGCGATATCCGTTGCGGCACTGGATCGTTGCGCGACCCTGCTGGCCGGCATCGCCGGCGGCACCGTGCAGCCGAAGCTGACCGACTGGCGCGACGGCGACCGTGCCGATTGGTCACATCCGGCCATCGACATCCCCGCCGACCTGCCCGACCGCACGGCCGGCGTCGAGTACGCCGCGGGAACCACCGCGCGGCGGCTGACCCAGATCGGTGCGGCGGTGACGGGTGCCGATCCGTTGACGGTCACCCCGCCGAGCTGGCGGCCCGACTTGCGCCAGCGCGCCGACCTGGTCGAGGAGGTGCTGCGGCTGGAGGGGCTGGAGATCATCCCGTCGGTGCTGCCGACGGCTCCCGCCGGGCGTGGCCTCACGCCGGTCCAGAAGCGCCGCCGCGCCATCGGAAAGTCGCTCGCGCTGGCTGGATTCGTCGAGATCCTCCCGACACCGTTCCTGCCTGCCGGGGTGTTCGACGCGTGGGGGCTCGCGGCCGACGATCCGCGGCGCACCACCACCAACGTCCTCAACCCGCTTGAGGCCGACCGTCCGCAGCTGGCCACCACGCTGCTGCCCGGACTGCTTGAGGCGTTGGGGCGCAACGTGTCCCGTGGTACCGCAGATGTCGCGCTGTTCGCGATCGCGCAGGTGGTCGAGCCGACCGAGCAGACCAGGGCCGTCGAGCTCATCCCGACCGACCGCAGGCCGACCGACGAGGAGATCGCCGGACTGGACGCGTCATTGCCGCGCCAGCCGCAACATGTCGCCGCGGTGCTCACCGGCCTGCGCGAACCCGCGGGCCCGTGGGGGCCCGGCCGTCCGGTCGAGGCCGCCGACGCGTTCGAGGCCGTGCGCGTGATCGGCCGCGCCGCAGGCATCGAGCTCACGTTGCGTGCGGCGCAGGAATTGCCGTGGCATCCGGGCCGGTGCGCGGAGGTGCTCGTCGGCGATACGCCCGTCGGCTATGCGGGGCAGCTGCATCCCGCGGTGGTCGAGCGGACCGGCTTGCCCAAGGGCACGTGTGCGGTCGAACTCGACCTCGACGCCATCCCGATCACGGAAACCCTGCCCGCGCCGTCGGTCTCGCCGTTCCCCGCGGTGTTCCAGGACATCAGCATGATCGTCGAGGATGGGGTTGCAGCCGCGGCAGTCGTCGACGCCGTCCGCGACGGGGCGGGTGAGCTGCTGGAGGATGTCCGGCTGTTCGACGTCTATACCGGCCCGCAGATCGGGGAGGGTCGTAAATCGCTCACGCTCGCACTGCGGTTCCGGGCCGCCGATCGCACGCTCACCGAGGATGAGGCCAGTGCTGCCCGCGATGCGGCAGCGGCCGCGGCGGCCGACCGCGTCGGCGCGGTGCTGAGGGGCTGAGTTTCGCGCCGAATTCTCCTGCGCGAGCAGACGCTCCGGTACCGTTGTGTGCGCTTTCGCGGGTACCTAGGTGTCTGCTCGGCGCAGCAATTCGACGCCTTCGCCGGTGAGATGCGGCATGGCTGCCGAGTCGCGACCGGTCGCCAGCATGAGCAGCGCCGAAACCGGCCCCTCGATGAGCGGGCCGGTGCCTGCGGCCCATTCGGCGTCGACCGCGCACAACCGGTAGGGCGCCAATCGCTTGGCGGCGTGGAATGGGAATCGCGGATTCCAGACGCGTTCGAGCGCCAGGTGCGCTGCCGCGGTGGGCATTTCGTGACGTAGGTCGAGCGGCACCGCGATGTCCTGACCATGTACGAGCAGGTCCATCAGCCGATCCGCGGGTGTGGTGCCGATCGCGGTGAAGCTTGACCCGATCGAGTCGCGCAGCTCGCTCAGCAGCTCGCGGTCATCGGTTCGTGACGCGTGGCGTATTGCGGTTTCGCACACCATCCGATTGATGCTGCCTCGGGCACGCAACACGTTGACGAGGATTCGCCCGACGCCGGCCTTGGTCGAGAGCACCACGTGGGCGACGACATCGCGGATCTGCCACTGCTCGCACAGGCTGGCGTGGCGCCACTGTGGTGCCGTGAGTTGTTCAAGGAGATGCTGCAGGTTGCGTCGTTCGGTGTCGACGGCCCGCCAGATGTCGTCGGTGTTCATACGGCCTACGCTAGGAACTCCAGTAGGGTGGAGGATCAAGGGACTGTGATGCGCATCACAACCATCGGAGAGCTGTCGCGGCTGACCGGTGTGCCCGTGCGGACCATCCGGTACTACTGCGATGAAGGCATCCTTGAGTCACGTCGAAGTCCAGGCGGGCACCGAGTATTCGATGCCAGCGCCGTCGAGTCGCTCGTCCTGGTGCGGCAGCTGCGGGCACTCGGTCTCGGCCTGAACATCATCGTCGACGTTCTGGCGGGCCGGGTCTCGATCGGTGAGGCGGCGATGGTCGAGCGGGCCGCGCTCGACGGCGAGCTGGCCATCCTGGCCTGGCGGCGCGCGTCATTGGCGGCGGTCGAACATGCCGCCCCGCACGATCGGTCCGCGCGGCTGCAACTCCTGTCCACCGTGCAGGGCGGACGCGGCGGGTACGACGTACTCATCGACTTCTGGCGGCGGCTGTTCGCCGGAGCGACCTCGCGGGAGATGTTCGACGAATTCGTGGACATGACTGTGCCGCAACCACCGGCCGAGCCGACTCCCGTCAACGTGCTCGCGTACGCCGAACTGGTCGCGCTCGCGCAACGACCGATGTTGAGCGATGCTATGGCGCAACAACTCTGGAGGTTCGATCCGACCCGCATCGCCGATCGCCGAGGGCTGCTCACTGGAATCGCCGAGGCGTGCGATATGGCACTGCCCTTGGTGATCTCCGGCCGACCGCCGTCGGACGGCCCGGCGGTGGACCGGTTCGTCGATGCCCACGCCAGCGCCCGTCGCGAAAAGGACACTCCGGGCTTTCGGCTGGCTCTTGCCGACAACGCGGGTGCCGACGAGGATCCCCTCATCCGGCGGTACTGGTGTTTGGTGGCCGAGATCGCCGGGGAGGTGACCACCGTCGGCTCGCTCCAACGGTGGATCTACGACGCGCTGCGCGGTTACCGCGCGGACGCGGACCGCTAACCCACCGGGTTGGTCAGCGACGCGAGCCCGTCGCCCAGCTCGCAGCGCACGACGTCGCCAGGCGCGATGCCGACCGCACCCGGTGTGCCGGTCGAGAGGATGTCGCCCGGATAGAACGGCATGACCTGGCTGTGGAAGCTGAGAAGCTCGGCGGGGGAGAACGTCATCCCCGACACGGTGTCCTCGCGATGCACCGCGCCGTTGTGAATAGTTGCGACGCGGAGCTTTTCGAGCGGGCCGTGGGCGAGCACCTCGTCAAGCGTGATGAGGTCCGGGCCGAACGCGAAGAACGACGGATAGTTCTTGACCCTGGTCAGGTAGCGCGGGTTCTCCAGCAGGATCCCCTCGGCAGTCTGGTCGAGCACCGCCACCACGCCGGCGACATACGACATCGCATCCTCGACGCTGACTTGGTAGCACGGCTTTCCGATCACCAGCCCCAGTTCGGCTTCCGAGGTCACCTTTCCGATGCCAGGCGGCACCACGATCGGATCTCCTGGGCCGACGATGGTGTGGTCGCCTTTCAGGAACGACGCGGGCGAGGTGCGGGGTGCCTGCTCGCCGAGATCGCCTGCGTGCGCGCCGTAGTTGAGCCCGATGCCGAGGATTTTGCGCGGCCGGGTCCACGGCGCGAGCACCGGCGAATCCGCTGCGACGCACGCGTCGTCGGACACTCCGGCGGCAACCGCCGCGGTCAGCGCCTCAAGGCTGTCGGTCTCCAGCAACGCCAGGAGGTCGGCGGGGGCGCCGGGCAACACCTTGTCGACGCGCGCGTGACGCCCATCGGCCAGTGCAACACGCGCGATCGGGTGGTTATCGAGTAGGACAGTGCGCAGACGCATGAAACTCCTATGAAAGTTGTTGTGATACTGAAAGATCAGGCGACGCTACGGATCAGTCCGCCGTCGACGCGCAGAATCGTGCCGGTGATGTAGGACGCCCGGTCGCTGCACAGGAACGCCGCGGCGTCGGCGTACTCGTCGGGCCTGCCGTACCGGCCCAGCGCCATCGTGGCGGCGCTGTCGCGGGCCACGTCCTCGACGCTGCGCTGTTCGCGCTCGGCACGGCGTTCGTCGAGGAACCGGGTGCGATCGGTGGCGATCCGGCCCGGCACGATGACATTGCTGGTGATGCCGTCACGACCGACTTCGTCGGCAAGCGTCTTGGACCACGCGTGCAGGCTGGCCCGCAGCGTATTGGACAGCCCGAGATTCGGAATCGGGCTCAGCGCACCCGATGACGTCGAGGTCAAGACGCGGCCCCAGCCACGTTCACGCATCCCGGGCAGAACCCGGTCGGTGAGCGCGATGACGGCCAGCACCATCTTCTCGAAGCTGTCGACCCACGTACCGGCGTCCTGCCCGGCCACCGGTGTCGGCGGTGGGCCACCGGTGTTGTTGACGAGGATGTCGACCGGGCCGAGCGTGCGCTCGACCTCCGCGACAGTCGGCTCCATGCGGTCGCGCTCACCGAGATCCCACACGAGCGGAAGGGCTTTGGCGCCCGCCTGCTCGATGCGGGCCGCGGTGGCCGCGAGTGCGTCGGCCGAACGTCCCGTGACCGCGACGTTGGCGCCTTCCTCCGCGAGCCGAACCGCGATCGCGCCGCCCAGCCCGCCGCTTGCGCCGAGCACGAGCGCGGTGCGTCCGGCGATTCCAAGATCCATGAATACTCCTCAGCGCTGTGCGTGGTGGGGCAGGGTGGCCAGGTGTTGATCGAGCAGGCCGACGAGCGACGCGGGTAGCGGCATCGCGGGGCGGCGCACCCGGCTGCCCGCGATCACGCCGCGCCGCCGCAGCACTTCCTTGCGGATGGCAAGCCCGACGCGCAGTTGCCCCTCGAAATTGGCGAGCGGTAGCCACGGTGCGAAAACCTCGCGCGCAGCGGGAAATCCGCCGTCCCGATACGCGCGCAACACCTCGGCGAGGACTGCCGGGTGGCTGAAACCGGTCATCGCACCCGCCGATCCGGCCGCGAGCTCGTCCAGCAGCCCGACGCCGCCGAGGCCGCCGAACACCGGCACGTCGAGCCGAGGCGCCAGGTGGGCGATCGCGGCCGAGGTCGGCGGGGTTTCGGATTTCACGCCGACCGCGAACGGGCAGGCCCGCACGAGTGCGACCAGCTGCTCATCGGTGACCCGCACGCCCGACACGACAGGGTAGTCCTGAACGAGCACGCCGATGCCGGTCGCTTCGTACAGATTGCGCAGCGATTCGGCGGCGACGGCCGGGTTGGGGTCGCCGATCTGAGCCATCACCGCGACGGGGGGACGCGGGACCGCCGCGAGCAACCGTTGCGCCTGCGCGACAACGGCATCCGGATCGCGTTCGGACAGCCCGAGCACATAGGGCAGGTCAGTCGAGGTGGCGACGGTCCGCGCGACCGCGTCGGCCTCCGCCGGTTGCAGCGATGCCGCCTCGCCGAACACGCCGAGCGAGACCAGTCCGTCGCACCCGTCGCAGGCAAACGATGCGACCTCGTTGCGCAACGATTCGAGGTCGATGTCGAGATGATCGTCGAACGGGGTGGCCAGAACTCCCCACAGGCCTTGTGTAAGAGCCGTTTTCACGTTTCGCTTCCCAGTGTGCCGACGACGTGTTCGGCGATCGCGAGCGCCGAGGTCGCCGCGGGGGACGGGGCGTTGCGCAGCACCACGATGCGGTCGCGGACGCTGATCCGGAAGTCGTCGACGAGGCCGCCGTCGGAGTCGAGTGCCTGTGCGCGGATACCGGCAGTGCCCGCCACGACGTCGTCATCGGCCAGTTCGGGGACGTAAGCCCGGGCAGCCGCGACGAACCGCCGCTTGCTCAGCGAGCCGTACATCTCGCGGATACCGGTGCGCCAGTGCTGGCGTGCGAAGCGCCAGAACGCGGGTGTGCGGGCCACCCCGGCCAGATCCGAGACCGACACGTTCTTCCAGGTGTAGCCCTCCCGAGCAAGGGCGAGAACGGCATTCGGACCGATCAGCACCTCGCCGTCCACGCGCGGTGTCACATGCACGCCAAGGAACGGGTATCGCGGATCGGGCACCGGATACACGAGCCCGTTGACCAACCCGCGGCGTTCCGGTTTGAGTGCGTAGTACTCGCCGCGGAACGGCATGATCACCGGATCCGGCCCGTCGCCTGCCATTTCGGCCAACCGGTCACTCTGCAACCCGCCACATGCGATCACCCGGTCGAACGCGGCCTCATCGGTGCCACCTCCGGTCCGGACGGTGATCACGACCTCGGCACCGGTGGCCCGCATGCCGATGACCTCGTGGCCGAGCAGGATCTTCGCCCCGGCGCCGACGGCGTCCGCCGCGAGCGCCTGGGTCACCTCGGCGAAGTCCACGATCGACGTGGACGGCGAATGCAGCGCGGCGACACCCCGCACGTGGGGCTCGAGTTCGCGTAGCTCGGCAGGGCCGATGACCCGGATTCCTGGCACGCCGTTGGCGCGGGCGCGGTCCTCGATATCGGCGAGCCGGGCGCGTTCGACGTCGTTGAGCGCGACAAGCACCTTGCCGCAGGCGATCCGGCGGATTCCGCGCTGCGCGCAGTACTCCTCGAGCAGGCCGACGCCGCGACGGCACAACAGCGCCTTCGCCGAACCGGGCTGGTAATACAGCCCGGCGTGGACCACACCACTGTTGCGGCCGGTCTGATGCGACGCGAGGCGGTCCTCTTTCTCGAAAACCGTGACCTCGACGTCGGGCCGGCGCTGCAGGAGCTCACGCGCGACGGCCACCCCGACAATGCCGCCGCCGACCACTGCGACCCGCTGGGGGCTCGGACTCATCGGGCACCTCCCGCAGGGGCGTATCCGGCGAACACCGCATCCTGGTCGGCGCCGAGTTCCGGTGGCGCGTCGCGGCGGGGCTCGTGATGGTCGGACAGCGTGAGCGGCGACGCGGGCATGTCGATGTCACCCAGCGTCGGGTGTGTCAACGTCGTGACCATCGACGCCCGGACCTGCTCCCAGTCGTAGACCTCCGGCACGGTGCGGATGCGGCCCGCGGGCACACCCGCGGCGTCCAGTGCGGCGAGGACGTCGTCGGCGTGACGGTCGGCCAGCAGCGTGTCGATCTCCTTCTGCAGTTCGTCGGCCCGGCTGACCCGGTCGACGTTGGTCGCGATGTCCGGCCGGGCGGCGTCGAGACCAACGATCGGCGCGAATTTGCGCCACAACGCCTCTGAGCCGACAGCGATCACGATATCGGCATCGGCGCAGCCGAACACCCCGTACGGCGCGATGGACGGGTGACGGTTACCGGTGAGCACCGGCTCGACGCCCGCGGCAAGCCAGCCCACGCCGTGGAACACGTGCACGCCGACGACGGCGGCCAGCAACGAGGTCTCGACATGCTGCCCGCGGCCCGTGCGCTCGCGAGCCCGAAGGGCCGTCATCACGCCGAAGGCACCGAACAGGCCGGCGAGCAGGTCGGCGATCGGGATGCCCACGCGCTGCGGCGGCCCACCGGGCCGGCCCGTCAGCGTCATGAGGCCGCCCTCGGCCTGCACGATCTGGTCGAAGCCGGGTCGGTTGCCATCGGGCCCGCCCTTGCCGAACCCGGTGATCGACAACGTGACCAGCCGCGGGTTGAGCTCGCGCAGACCCTCCAGACCGAGCCCCAAGCGGTCCAGCACGCCGGGCCGGTAGTTCTCGACGAGCACGTCGGCCTGTGAGACGAGCCACCGCAGGCGGTCGGCGTCCTCGGCCGTCTTGAGGTCGAGCACCACCGACCGCTTGTTGCGGTTGGCGCTCATGTAGTACGCCGACTCCCGGTGGCCGTTGCGGTCGACGTAAGGCAACCAGCCGCGGCTGTCATCACCACCGGGCGGCTCGACCTTGATCACATCGGCGCCGGCGTCAGCCATCATCATGGTCGCGTAGGGGCCGGCCAGCGCTCGGCTGAGATCCACGACCCGGATATCGGCAAGCGGTCGACGTTTCGTCACCCGCGTCCTCCCATCAATTTCAGGCCGACCGACATGAGCACGATCACCGAGGTGATCCGCAGTACGTGCACGGTCAGCACGATCGGAACATTTGCGCCCGCACCGGCCGACAACGCACCCATCTGGGCGATGCCGCCGGGTGCGGTGGCCAGTAGTGCGGTCATCGAGTCGAACGGGGTGAACTTCCACAACAGCAGTGCCGCAACCAAACCGAACACCAGGAAGGCCACGACCGTCAGGACGATCGGCACCACCGCCGCACGAAGCTGCGTCAGCGTCTCGTGCGTGACGCCGGTCCCGAGCAGCCAGCCGAGAAGCACGTAGACGATCCACTTGCCTGCTGCCGGTATCTCGAACGCCGAGGTGCTGAGGATGTTGACGAGTGCGACTCCCACCATGGCGCCGAGCAGCGGTGCGGCAGGCAGGTGCAACAGTGTGGCCACCGCCGCACCCACCACGGCCGCGGTCGCCGTGAGCAGGAGTGTGCCGAGATTCATCACACGTGTTCCCGCTCGTTGTCGGCGCGCGCGTCCTCGACCTTGCCGGCTCGGCGCTTTGCCGAAACCAATTGCAGCGCACCCTGACTGGCGCGGCGCAACGGATCCTTGATCAGCGGGATCATGAACAGGAACACGATGAAGCACAGGATGGCCAGCGACGTGCCGCGCTGCACGAAGACATCGAGGCTGCCGCCCGATATCACCATCGTCTGCCGCAGCGACTCCTCGGCAAGGGGACCGAGTACCAGCGCGATGACCAGGGCGGCCGGGGACAGACCGTAGATCCGCATGAAGAACCCGAGCACGCCGCACACCAACATGATCTGAACGTCGAGCAGGCTCTTGTTCACCGCGAACGTGCCGAGCACGCACAGCACGATTACGATCGGGCCGAGGATCCGGAACGGCACCCGCGCGATGCTGGCGAAGCCCGGGATGCAGAACACGTTGACCAGCAACAGCATCACGTTGCCGAGGAACATGCTCGCGATCAGGCCCCAGGCGAATTCGGGATTCTGCTCCATGAGCAGGGGGCCGGGCTGCAGACCCCACATCAGGAACCCGCCGAGCAGGATTGCCGTCGCGCCGCCGCCCGGGATGCCCAGGGTCAACAGCGGCACCATGGCGCCCGACGATGCGGCGTTGTTTGCGGCCTCTGGGCCGACGAGGCCCGGCAGCGCGCCCTTACCGAACTTGCTCGGCGTCCGCGAGACCGATTTCTCGACGTTGTAGGACATCAGCGAGGCCACCGTCGCACCGGCGCCTGGGGTGACGCCGACGCCGAATCCCAGGAACGAACCGCGCAGCGTGGGGCCGACGGACTCGCGGATGTCTTTGCGGTTGGGCCAGAAGGCTCGGCTTCGTGCCGATACGCCGAAGAAGTCGAGCTTCTCCAGATGCCCGCCCCGCCACAACGTGTGCAGCACCTCGCCGACCGCGAACAGCCCGATCGCCACGGGGATGAAGTCGACACCGTTGATCAGGTCCACCGCACCGAACGTGTAGCGCTGCTCGCCGCCGCCGATGTCGACGCCGATGGTGCCGATCGCGAAACCGATCAGCGCCGACAAGGCCCCGAGCAGTTTGTTGCCCCGCAGGATCACGATGACGGTGAGCAGACCCGCCAGCACGATCAGGAAGTACTCCGGCGGGCCGAAGGTCTTGGCGAAGTCGGCGGTGATCGGTGCGGCGAAGGCGATCAGCACCGCCCCGATCGTTCCCGCGACGAACGACGCCAGCGCGGCCATCACCAGCGCCGGCCCGGCGCGCCCCTGTTTCGCAAGTGGATATCCGTCGAATGTGCTTGCCACCGTGGCTGATTCGCCAGGTGTGTTGATGAGCACGGACGTGATCGTTCCGCCGTACATGGCGCCGTAGTAGACGGCGGCCAGCATCACTATCGCGCCGGTCGGGTCGAGGCCGAAGGTCACCGGCAACAGGATCGCGAGCCCCGCCGACGGTCCCACCCCGGGGATGACGCCGACGATCATGCCGATCAGCACACCGCCGAGCAGCAACAGCATGTTTTGCAGCGTCAGCAGTGTCGCGATGCCGGTCATCAAATCAGACATGTCGCTCCTCAGCCGATCGGCAGAATGCCCTGCGGCAGACCGGCGTTCAGGCCGGTCTCGAATGCCAGGTACAGCAGGACGGGGACGGCGACCGCGATGATCAACGCGCGGACGTGGTGTTCACGGTCGAGGAACCACAGGGTCACACCGAGGAACAGCACACCCGACACCGCGGCGCCGAGGATGCCGAACAGCGCGACGAACGCGGTCGCGGCGACGACGAACGCGACGAGCGCGAGCGGGTGGCGGCCGACGTCGGGTTCGGCGGCCTCGTCGGCGGCCTCGGCCGCCGACGAAGGCTTTTCGCTTGGCCGCGAGAAGAACTCGCGGATCAGAGCGATCGCGGTCACCGCGATCGCCGTGACGCCGAGGATCCGGGGAAAGAACCCGGGGCCGATACGCCCGGCGACGGTGCGCCACTCCATGCCCATCGCCATCTCGGTGTAGAACGCGAAACCGATCAGCAGCACACCGAGGAACGCCAGCTTGGGCCAGTTGTGCACGCGCTTGTGCCGAGGGGTCGAAGCCACCGGGGCTGACACGTTCAGCTGTGTTGTCGCGGGCGTCGTGGCCGTCATAGCGCGCCCTGCTCTTTCAGCGTGGACTCGAATTCGGCCGTGGTCTTGTCGAGGTAGGTGGTGAAGTCCGCACCCCAGCGCTCGTCACGGGTGAGGTGGTTGTCGGCGAGGAACTTGGCCCACTGCTCACTCTTGACCACCTGCTGCATCGTCTTGATCCACCAGTCCCGTGCGTAGTCGGGTGCGTCCGGGGGGAGGATCAAGCCGCGCGGCATGGACGGCAGGTCCGTCATGCCCTTTTCTTCACCGGTCGGAACGTCGGGCAGTGCCGCGAGCCGCTCGTTTCCGGTGAACAGCAGTGGCCGCATGTCACCGGACTCCACCTGTCCCAGGATCGAACCGGGGTTGGAGATCATCGCGTCGAGTGCACCTGACAGCAGCGACGTCTGGACCTGGCCCTCCTCGTTGTAGGGCACGTACTCGATCTCGTAGCCGGCGTGTTCGGCGATGATCGACTGCAGGATGAAGTCGACGTTGACCGTGCCGATTCCACCGACGACGACGGTGCCCTTGTTCTTGGCGTAGGCGACCCAGTCCTCGAACGTCTTGACGTCGCTCTTGCCGTCGACGAGCAGCAGTGCATCGTCGGTGGCGAGCAGACCCACGTGGGTGAAGTCCTTGTAGGTCCAGCCCGGATTGGCCTGCAGCGGGGTCGTCAGGAACGAACCCGACGTGGTGGACACGTCGTAGCCGCTTCCGCGATTGCTGAGCAGGTATCCCCACCCGGTGGCGCCGCTTCCGCCTTCCCGGTTCTCGACGGAGATGTCGGCGGGGTAGAGGTTCTCCTCCTGGATGACCTGGACGAGCTTGCGCGCCATCAGGTCGTTGCCGCCACCCGGGCCGAATGCGATTGTCCAGTCGAGGTTCTCGGACGGATAGCTTTCGGCGGACTCGCCGCCGCTCCCGGCGCCGCTACAGGCCGACAGCACCAGAGCGGTGGCAGCGACCAGCGCGGCGAAGATGCTTTTCGGCCTACTCTTCAGTCGCATGGTTGTTTCTCCTCATTGAGATTGAGTGGTGGGGTGGCGGAACCAGGAGCCGTTGGCTGTCGCGACAAGCCGCCCGGCGTCGTCGTGCATGCGAGATTCCAGCTGGACGACGCGGCGACCGCCGTGAACGATCCGTCCGGTGCAGCTCACGTCGGAGGTGACCGGGCGCAGAAATCTCATCTGCATCTCGATGGTCGAACCGGCGGACAGGTAGCGATTGCACGCATGGCCCATCGAGATGTCGAGCACCGTGGACAGCACGCCCCCGTGCACGCCGCCGCCGGCGTTGCACAGATGGTGGGCGAACGGCAGGTGCACGGTGCAGGACTGTTCGTCGTCTTGGTAGGCGATCGACAGTCCGAGGAAGTGAATCAGGAAGTACTGACCGAACTTCGGCTCGGCGACCTCGGCCGCGTAGCGGGCGGCCGCGACCGGATCCGCGGTGGTGCGCAGTGGGTCGGTTGTGGTCATGACCAGGTGAACCTCGGCGGGCGCTTCTCCAGGAACGACCGCACGCCTTCGGCGTAGTCGTCGGTGTCGAACGACGAATTGCGGATGTCTACGGTGACTTCGTCGTCGGCGCTCTGCCCGCCGAGCACGAGTTCGACGATCCGCTTCGACGACCGCACGCTGAACTGTGCGCGGGTGGTGACGAGGCGGGCGAACTCGTAGGTGTGCTTCTCCAGATCCTCGGCAGGCACGAGCTCGTCGATGAGGCCGAGGCGCAGGGAGTCGTCGGCGTAGATGTGCTGACCGGAGAACAGGATCCACTTCGCGCGGGACGGGCCGACGACGTCGACGAGGCGCTTGGTGGATTCCAGGCTGTAGACCAGACCGAGCTTGGCCGGCGTGATCCCGAAGCGGGACCGTTCGTCGGCGAATCGGAGGTCACAGGCCAGTGCCAGCCCGCAGCCTCCACCGATGCAGTAGCCGTGCACCATCGCGATGGTCGGTTTGGTGCAGCCCTCGACGGCATGCTCGGCAGCCGCGACCTGCTCGTTGTAGGCCTTGGCCGATTCACTGTTGCCGCGCACCTGCTCGAACTCGCTGATGTCGGCGCCGGACGCGAAGCTTCGCGTGCCCTCGCCGCGCACGACGACAACCTTGACCTCCGGATCGGCATCGAGTTCTGCGAACACCTCGGGGATGCGCTGGTACATGCCGAGCGAGATCGCGTTGTGGCTGTCGGGATTGCTCAGTACGACGGTGGCGATGCTCGGGGTCTCGGTGTCGCGCTCGACGCGAATGGTTTTGTCGCTCATGCGGATCGTCCTTCCTGAAGTTCTGGGTGGGCGTCGTAGAGGATGCCGTCGGAGAACAGGCGGTCGATCTCGTCGCGATCGACGCCGAGTTCCGCCAGGACGGATGCAGTGTGCTGTCCCAGCCAGGGCGCGGGGGAGCGCACGCTGAAATCGAGCTCGGAGAACCTCGTCGGCGGTGCGATGGTCCGCATCGGGCCGATGATCGGGTGCTCGAGGTCGACGATCATGCCGCGGGCCTGCACGTGCGGGTCGTCGAGGGTCTCGTCGTAGGTCAGCACCGGGCCGCCAGGTACGCCGGCGGAGTCGAGCCGGTCGACCCACGCGCTCGTCGGAAGGGTGGTGGTGATGGCCTCGATCTCCGCTTCGAGTTCGTCGAGATGTGCCATCCGGGCCGGCAGATCGACGAAGCGGCGGTCGTCGGCCCAGTCCGGTCGCTTGAGGACGTCGTTGATGAGCCGCAGCCACAGCCGATCGGTGTTGGCCCCGATCGTGACGTAGCCGTCGGCGGTCCGATACGCCTGGTACGGGGCGGAGCGACGGTGCCGGGTGCCGGTCTGCGCCGGCATCTCGCCATCGCCGAAGTAGGCCCCCGACTCCCACACCGTCCATGCCAGCCCGGCGTCGACGAGTGAGATGTCGATGTACTGCCCGGAACCGGTCTGCCGCCGGTTCAACTCCGCGGCGAGGATCGAGTAGATCGCGGTGGCGCCCGCGGCGATGTCGTTGATCGCGATGCCGACCTTGGTGGGCTTGCCGTCGGGATGCCCGGTCATCCGCAGGAAGCCACCGATGCCCTGGGCCATGATGTCGAACCCCGGCCGGTCCCGGTAGGGGCCGGTCTGCCCGAATCCGCTGATCGAGCAGTACAGGATGTCCTCGCGCAGCGCGCGCAGCGCGTCGTAGTCGATGCCGAGGCGCGTCGCGACTCCGGGCCGGAAATTCTCGATCACGAGGTCGGCTCCGGCCGCCAGCTCGAGGAACAGTTCCCGGCCGCGCTCGGACTTGAGGTCGAGAGCCACGGACCGCTTGCTTCGGTTGGGCATCGCGAACGGATAGCTCTCGCCGTTCACCTTCGGTGCCATGCGCCGTGAATCGTCGCCCGTGCCGGGCTGCTCGATCTTGATGACGTCGGCACCGAGTTCGGCCAGAACCATCGTGCAGTAGGGACCCGACAGAAATCTGGTCAGGTCGAGGACTCGGAATCCGCTGAGTGGTCGCATTGATCCTTCCCGCATTGTGGGATATGTTTTGCGCTGTGCGGAAAGGTTACGGCCGTGACTGAAGTCACGTCAACCCCAACGTGCGATACGTGTCACTGACCGAAGGGTGGAGTCCCTCTCGGCGCCGGGCGGAAGGAGTGGAAGATGTTGGGCGTGACGACGGGCGGGGAAATGGGTGGGGACCGGGCCGAACCCAGGCGAAACGGGGTGCAGTCGATCGACCGCGCAGTCGCGATCCTGCGGTGTTTCGACGGGCGCAGACCCGAGCTCGGCATCAGCGAAATCGCTCGCTCGACGGGACTTTCGACCAGCACGGTGCACCGCTTGCTCGCCGCGATGCAGGAGAACCACCTGATCAGGCAGACCGGGACGAAGCGCTACGGGCTCGGCCCGTTCCTGCTGCAGCTGGCCAACTCGGGCGCCATGCCACGCACGCTGCGGGAGGCCGCCCTGCCGTTCATGACCGAGCTTCGCGACGAGTTCGACGAGACCATCGGACTGCACGAGCTACTGCAGTCCGGGCAACGGATCGTGGCAGCCCAGGTCGAGAGCCATCAGGAACTGCGCCGCACCTACACCGATATCGGCGTGCCCATCAGGCTCGCGTACGGCGGGCCGGGTAAGGCGATTCTGTGCGCGCTTCCCGACGCCGAACGGGCACGCCACCTCGCCGAGCCGATCGATCAGCTGACACCGAGCACGGTGACCGCTCGGGCCGACATCGAGCGTGAGCTCGTCGAAACGCGCACCCGTGGCTATGCCGAATCGAACGGGCAACGCACCGTGGGCATCTGCGCGGTGGCGGCACCGGTGTTCGACCACACGCAGCGGGTGGTCGGTGCGGTCGGCGCGTCGGTTCCCGCGGTGCGGATGAACCCGGAGCGGATGGCTGAGATCGGCTGCCGGGTGCGGGAGGTGGCCTGGCGGTTGTCGACGGCGCTCGGGGCGACCGCCGACGGTGTGCACGAGCTCGTGCCGGACCTCACGCTGGGCTGAGCGCTTCCGTTTGCCCCGATATTAATGAGTTTGCGTTCGCATGCATAACAATGCAGAATCGCTGCATGACATCTGTAGCGGTGGCGGGCGCCAGCGGTTATGCGGGTGGCGAGATCCTGCGGTTGCTCCTCGGCCACCCCGCCTACGCCGATGGCCGGCTGACCATCGGAGCGCTGACCGCGGCGTCCAGCGCGGGCACGAGCCTGGCCGAACACCACCCGCACCTGCTGCCACTGGCGTCGCGGGTGCTGGAGAACACCGACGTGTCGGTGCTCGCCGGCCATGACGTGGTGTTCCTGGCGCTGCCGCACGGACACTCGGCGGCCCTGGCCGAGCAACTCGGCCCCGACACCCTGATCGTGGACTGTGGCGCGGACTTCCGGCTCACCGACGCATCCGACTGGGAGCGGTTCTACGGCTCGGCGCACGCCGGCAGCTGGCCGTACGGGCTGCCCGAACTGCCCGGTGCGCGGGACCGGTTGCGCGGCGCGAAGCGGGTCGCGGTGCCTGGTTGCTATCCGACCGCCGCACTCCTGGCCATGCTGCCCGCAGTTGCCGCCGACCTTGTCGAGCCCGCCGTCACCGTGGTGGCCGTCAGCGGCACGTCGGGGGCGGGCAAGTCGGCCAGGGTCGATCTGCTCGGTTCTGAGGTCATCGGCTCCGCACGCGCCTACAACGTCGGTGGCACGCATCGGCACACGCCCGAGATCGCGCAGGGCTTGCGGGCCGTCACGAGCAAGAAGGTGACCGTCTCGTTCACGCCCGTGCTCATCCCGGCATCCCGCGGAATCCTTGCCACGTGCACGGCGCGGACATCGGCCACCACGTCGGAGATCCGGGCGGCCTACGAAAAGGCCTATGACGCAGAGCCGTTCATTCACTTGCTGCCCGAAGGTCAGCTACCGAAGACCGGATCGGTGATCGGCAGCAACGCCGCCCAGCTCGCCGTGGCCTTGGATGTTGAAGCGCAGACACTCGTCGCGATCGCCGCGATCGACAATCTGGTGAAGGGCACCGGTGGCGCGGCGGTGCAGTCGATGAACCTCGCGCTGGGCTGGCCGGAGACCGAAGGACTGTCGATCGTGGGGGTGGCACCGTGAGCTCGCAGGCGACGTCGGACACCAAGCTGGTCCGTACGCAGGGCGTGACCGCACCGGCGGGATTCCGTGCCGCGGGCATCGCCGCCGGTATCAAAGCGTCCGGTGCTCACGACCTCGCGCTCGTATTCAACGAGGGGCCCGACTACGCCGCGGCCGGTGTGCTGACCCGCAACAAGGTCAAGGCCGCACCGGTGTTGTGGACTAAGCAGGTGCTGACCACCGGCAGGTTGCGCGCCGTCATCCTGAACTCCGGTGGTGCCAACGCCTGTACCGGCCCGCTCGGTTTCCAGGACACCCATGCGACTGCCGAGGCTGTGGCCGCCGCCCTGAGCGACTGGGGCACCGAGACCGGCGCGGTCGAGGTGGCGGTGTGCTCGACGGGCCTGATCGGTGACCGGCTGCCGATGGACAAGATGCTGGCCGGGGTCACCGAGATCGTGCACGAACTCGCTGGCGGCCTCAGCGGCGGTGACGATGCCGCCCGGGCCATCATGACCACCGACACCGTGCCGAAACAGGTTGCGCTGCACCATTCCGTGGCCTCGGGGGAGAACTGGACGGTGGGCGGCATGGCCAAGGGCGCTGGCATGCTCGCGCCGTCGCTGGCCACCATGCTGTGCGTGCTCACGACGGACGCGGTCGCAAGCCCCGAAGCCCTCGATACGGCGCTGCGCCGCGCCGCCGCGCTCACCTTCGACCGGCTGGACGTCGACGGTAGTTGCTCGACCAACGACACCGTGTTGTTGCTGGCGTCCGGGGCGAGCGAAATCGCGCCGAGCCAAGCCGATCTCGACGCCGCGGTGCTGCGGGTGTGCGACGACTTGTGTGCCCAGCTGCAGGCCGACGCCGAAGGTGTCACCAAACGCGTCACGGTCACCGTCACCGGCGCGGTTTCCGAGGACGAGGCACTCGTCGCGGCCCGCACGATCGCGCGTGACAGCCTGGTCAAAACCGCACTGTTCGGTTCGGACCCGAACTGGGGGCGGGTGCTGGCCGCGGTCGGCATCGCCCCGGTGACCCTCGACCCGGAGCGGATCAGCGTGTCCTTCAACGGTTTCCCGGTGTGCATCGACGGTACCGGGGCTCCCGGAGCGCGCGACGTCGATCTGTCGGGCGAAGACATCGCAGTCGTCGTCGACCTCGCGTCGGGATCGGGTCAAGCCTCCATCCGCACCACGGATCTGTCCCACGGCTACGTCGAAGAGAATTCGGCGTACAGCTCATGAGCACACCAGCCATCGAGCGCGGGGTCAAGGCCCACGTGCTCGCCGCGGCCCTGCCGTGGCTCAAGCAATTGCACGGCAAGATCGTGGTGGTGAAGTACGGCGGGAACGCCATGACCGACGACACGCTCAAGGCCGCGTTCGCAGCCGACATGGTGTTCCTGCGCAACTGCGGCATCCACCCGGTGGTGGTGCACGGTGGCGGCCCGCAGATCAGTGCGATGCTCAAAAGGCTCGGAATCTCAGGCGATTTCAAGGGCGGCTTCCGGGTCACCACGCCCGAGGTGCTCGACGTCGCGCGCATGGTGCTGTTCGGCCAGGTCGGCCGGGAACTGGTCGGACTCATCAACGCCCACGGCCCGTACGCCGTCGGCGTCACCGGAGAGGACGCGCACCTGTTCACCGCGGTCCGGCGCAGTGTGACGGTTGACGGGGTGGCCACCGACATCGGCCTGGTCGGCGACGTCGAGCACGTCAACGCCGGGTCGCTACTGGATCTCATTGCGGCAGGACGCATCCCGGTCGTCTCGACCATCGCGCCCGATGCCGACGGCGTGGTGCACAACATCAACGCCGACACCGCGGCGGCGGCGCTGGCCGAGGCGCTGGGCGCCGAGAAGCTGGTCATGCTCACCGACGTCGAAGGCCTGTACACCAACTGGCCCGACCGCGGTTCGCTGGTCAGCGAGATCGACGCAGCCGCGTTGACGCAGCTGCTGCCGTCACTGGAATCGGGCATGGTGCCCAAGATCGAGGCATGCCTGCGGGCCGTGACGGGCGGGGTCCCGAGCGCGCACGTCATCGACGGCCGCGTCGAACATTGCGTGCTGGTCGAGCTTTTCACCGATGAGGGGACCGGAACGAAGGTGGTGAAATGACCCTGCAGGACCGCTGGCAAGCGGTGATGATGAACAACTACGGCACCCCGCCGCTGGCGCTGGTCAGCGGTCATGGCGCCGTGGTGACCGACGCGGACGGCAAGGATTACCTCGACCTGCTCGGTGGTATCGCGGTCAACCTGCTGGGCCACCGGCATCCGGCGGTCATCGAGGCCGTCACCGCTCAGCTCAACACGCTCGGGCACACGTCGAACCTGTACGCCACCGAACCGGGTATCGCTCTCGCCGAGGCGCTCGTCGGTTATCTCGGCACCGGGGCGCGAGTCTTCTTCTGCAACTCCGGCACCGAGGCCAACGAGGTGGCCTTCAAGATCACGCGGCTCACCGGAAAGACGAACATCGTTGCCGCACAAGGCGCTTTCCACGGCCGGACGATGGGCTCGCTGGCCCTCACCGGCCAGCCCACCAAGCAGGCGCCTTTCGAACCGTTGCCGGGCAACGTCACTCACGTGCCGTACGGCGATGTGGCGGCACTGCGTGCCGCAGTCGACTCCGACACCGCAGCGGTGTTCCTCGAGCCGATCATGGGCGAGGGCGGCGTGGTCGTCCCGCCGGCCGGCTATCTGGTCGCGGCTCGCGAGATCACCGCCGAACACGGCGCGCTGCTGGTGCTCGACGAGGTGCAGACCGGCGTCGGCCGTACCGGGGCCTTCTATGCCCACCAACACGACGGCATCACCCCGGACATCGTGACGCTCGCCAAGGGCCTCGGCGGCGGATTGCCGATCGGCGCGTGCCTGGCCGTCGGCCCAACGGGTGATCTGCTCACCCCCGGCCTGCACGGCAGCACGTTCGGCGGCAACCCCGTGTGCACCGCCGCCGCGCTCGGCGTGCTCAAGGCGCTCGCCGACGAGGATCTGATCGCCCGCGCGGGGGTGCTCGGTAAGACACTGAGCCACGGCATCGAGGAGCTCAACCATCCGCTCGTCGGCCACGTCCGGGGCAAAGGCATGCTGCAGGGCATCGTGCTGACCGCGCCGTCGGCCAAAGGCGTGGAGACCGCGGCGCGCGATGCCGGGTTCCTCGTCAACGCGGCCGCGCCCGACGTTGTGCGGCTCGCCCCGCCGCTGGTCATCACCGACGGCCAGATCGAGTCGTTTCTCACCGCACTGCCCGCCATGCTCGACACCGCCGTGGAGGTTTCATGATCAGGCATTTCCTGCGCGACGACGATCTGTCGCCCGACGAACAAGCCGACGTCCTGGCATTGGCCGCCGAGCTCAAGAAGGCGCCGTTCTCGCGCCGCCCGCTCGAGGGTCCACGTGGTGTCGCGGTCATCTTCGAGAAGAACTCAACCCGCACGCGGTTCTCGTTCGAGATGGGCATCGCCCAACTCGGCGGTCACGCGGTCGTCGTCGACGGCCGCAGTACCCAGCTGGGCCGTGAGGAGACGCTCGAGGACACCGGTGCGGTGCTGTCGCGCTACGTCGACGCCATCGTATGGCGGACGTTCGCGCAGGAGCGGTTGACGGCCATGGCAAGTGGTGCCGCCGTCCCGATTGTCAATGCACTGTCGGACGAGTTCCACCCGTGCCAGGTGCTGGCCGATCTGCAGACGCTCGCCGAACGCAAGGGCAAGCTGTCCGGTCTGCGCATGGCCTACTTCGGCGACGGCGCCAACAACATGGCGCACTCGCTCATGCTGGGCGGCGTCACCGCGGGTGTCCACGTCACGATCGCGGCCCCGGCCGGCTTCGAGCCCGACCCGCATTTCGTGGACGCCGCGCAGCGGCGCGCCGCCGAGACCGGGGCGTCGGTAACGCTCACCGCCGACCCGCGCGCCGCGGCCGACGGGGCGGACGTGCTGGTGACCGACACCTGGACATCGATGGGACAGGAGAACGACGGGCTGGACCGCGTGCGCCCGTTCCGGCCGTTCCAGGTCAACGCCGAGCTGCTCAAACTCGCCGACCCGGCAGCCGTTGTGCTGCATTGCCTTCCGGCCCACCGGGGCCACGAGATCACCGACGACGTCATCGACGGGCCCCAGAGTGCGGTGTTCGACGAGGCCGAGAACCGCCTGCATGCCCAGAAGGCGCTGCTGGTGTGGCTGCTGGAGAATCGATGAGACCGCGAGTGATACCCACATGACCGCGGCGACCCGAGCCGGCCGGCAGGCCCGCATCGTCTCGCTGCTGTCAGCGCACTCGGTGCGCAGCCAGAGCGAGCTGGCCACGATGCTCGCCGAGGAGGGCATCGAGGTAACGCAGGCCACGCTGTCGCGCGATCTGGAGGAACTCGGCGCGGTGAAGCTGCGCGGCGCCGACGGCGGGGTGGGCGTCTACGTCGTGCCGGAAGACGGCAGTCCGGTGCGGGGCGTCTCCGGTGGTACCGAACGCGTGGTCCGGTTGTTGGGGGAGTTGCTGGTCTCCACCGATGCCAGCGCTAACCTTGCCGTGCTGCGCACGCCGCCCGGGGCTGCGCATTACCTGGCCAGCGCCATCGACCGTGCCGCCCTGCCCTACGTGGTCGGCACCATCGCCGGCGACGACACCATCCTGGTGGTGGCGCGGGAGCCGATGACCGGCGCCGAGCTAGCCAGCACCTTCGAGAACCTGAACCAGAGCTGAATTAAAGGAGATTGCTCACATGTCCGAACGCGTCATCCTGGCGTACTCCGGAGGTCTGGACACTTCGGTGGCGATCAGCTGGATCGGCAAGGAGACCGGCCGCGAGGTCGTCGCCGTCGCCATCGACCTCGGCCAGGGCGGCGAGGACATGGAGGTCGTGCGGCAGCGAGCGCTCGACTGCGGCGCCGTCGAGGCCGTCGTCGTCGACGCACGCGATGAGTTCGCCGACGAGTATTGCCTGCCGACCATCAAGTCGAACGCCCTCTACATGGACCGCTATCCGCTGGTGTCAGCGATCAGCCGGCCGCTGATCGTCAAGCACCTGGTCAAGGCGGCGCGCGAGCACGGCGGCGGCATCGTCGCGCACGGCTGCACCGGCAAGGGCAACGACCAGGTGCGGTTCGAGGTCGGCTTCGCCTCACTGGCACCCGATCTGGAGGTGCTGGCCCCGGTCCGCGACTACGCCTGGACCCGGGAGAAGGCCATCGCGTTCGCCGAGGAGAACGCGATCCCGATCAACGTCACCAAGCGCTCGCCGTTCTCGATCGATCAGAACGTGTGGGGCCGTGCGGTCGAGACCGGATTCCTGGAGCATCTCTGGAACGCCCCGACCAAAGACGTCTACGACTACACCGAAGACCCCACCGTCAACTGGAGCTCACCCGACGAGGTCATCGTCGGGTTCGAGAAAGGCGTTCCGGTATCGATCGACGGCAGGCCCGTCACGGTGCTTCAGGCCATCGAGGAGCTCAACCGGCGCGCCGGCGCCCAGGGCGTCGGCCGGCTCGACGTGGTCGAGGACCGGCTCGTTGGCATCAAGAGCCGCGAGATCTACGAGGCGCCCGGCGCGATGGTGCTCATCACCGCCCACACCGAACTCGAGCACGTCACGCTGGAGCGCGAACTCGGCCGGTTCAAGCGCACGACCGACCAGAAGTGGGGCGAACTGGTCTATGACGGCCTGTGGTACTCGCCGCTCAAGCGCGCGCTGGAGTCCTTCGTCGAGCACACGCAGGAACACGTGAGCGGTGAGATCCGGCTCGTGCTGCACGGCGGGCACATCGCGGTGAACGGCCGCCGCAGCGCCGAATCGCTCTACGACTTCAACCTGGCCACCTACGACGAGGGCGACAGCTTCGACCAGACCTCGGCCAAGGGCTTCGTGCACGTGCACGGGCTGAGCTCCAAGATCTCCGCCAAGCGCGACCTTGGCCTGTAAATCACCGCGAGCGTGCGTGTCTGCTGCGCGACACGCCGCAAATCCCGTGCAAACGCGCACGCTCGCACGGCAGTGAGGGTGACATGAGTACCAACGAGGGTTCGCTGTGGGGCGGCCGGTTCGCCGACGGACCGTCGGATGCCCTTGCCGCGCTGAGCAAGTCGACGCACTTCGACTGGGTGTTGGCGCCGTACGACATCACGGCGTCCAAGGCGCACGCCCGCGTGCTGCACCGTGCCGGGCTGCTCACCGACGAGCAGCGCGACGGCCTGCTCGCCGGTCTCGACAGCCTGGGTGAGGACGTCGCCGACGGCAGTTTCGGTCCGCTCGTCACCGACGAGGACGTGCACGGCGCACTCGAGCGCGGGCTGATCGACCGCGTCGGCCCAGAACTCGGCGGCCGGCTGCGGGCAGGCCGGTCGCGAAACGACCAAGTGGCCACGCTTTTCCGGATGTGGCTGCGCGACGCGGTGCGACGCGTCGCGTCAGGTGTGCTGCAGGTGGTCGACGCGTTGGCCGTGCAGGCCGCCGCCCATCCGACCGCGATCATGCCAGGCAAGACGCATCTGCAGGCGGCTCAGCCGATCCTGCTCGCGCACCATCTGCTCGCGCACGCACATCCGTTGTTGCGCAACGTCGACCGAATCGCCGACTTCGACGATCGCACCGCCGTGTCACCATACGGCTCGGGTGCACTTGCCGGCTCGTCGCTCGGCCTGGACCCCGATGCCATCGCCGACGACCTCGGGTTCGCCACGGCCGCCGACAACTCCGTCGACGCCACGGCAGCACGGGATTTCGCCGCAGAGGCGGCGTTCATCTTCGCGCAGATCGGGGTGGACCTGTCGCGGCTGGCCGAGGACATCATCCTGTGGAGCACAACCGAATTCGGCTATGTCACCCTGCATGACTCGTGGTCGACGGGCAGTTCGATCATGCCGCAGAAGAAGAACCCCGACATCGCCGAGCTGGCCCGCGGCAAGTCCGGGCGACTGATCGGCAACCTGACCGGTCTGCTGGCCACTCTCAAGGCGCAGCCGTTGGCCTATAACCGCGATCTGCAGGAGGACAAGGAACCGGTTTTCGACTCGGTGGCACAACTGGAACTGTTGCTCCCGGCCATCGCGGGCTTGGTGGCCACCTTGACGTTCGACGAGGCTCGCATGGCCGCACTGGCTCCGGCCGGTTACACCCTGGCCACCGATGTCGCCGAATGGCTTGTCCGACAAGGCGTTCCGTTCCGGGTTGCGCACGAAGCCGCGGGTGCCGCGGTGAAGGCGGCTGAGGGACGCGGGGTCGGGCTCGACGAACTCACCGACGACGAGTTCGCCTCGATCAACGTCGCTCTCACCCCGCAAGTCCGCGAGGTGCTCACCGTCGAGGGGTCGGTGAACGCTCGCAACGCGCGCGGGGGGACGGCGCCGATCCAGGTCGCCAAGCAGCTCGGTGTGGTTCGGAACACGATGGAGGACCTGCGGATCCGGCTGCGCCGGTAGGCCCGTACGTACAGTGGCGGACATGACCGAACGGGTGGTGTTCCAGTCCGGTGGGGTCGACTGCGTCGGGTACGTGCGGCGTGCCGGTGATCAGTCGGGGCCGTGCGTTGTGCTGTGCACGGGGTTCGGCGGAACGCAGGACACCCCGTCGGTGATCGCAACCGCCGAGGCGTTCGCGGCGGCCGGATTCCACGCGATGACGTTCGACTACCGCAGCTTCGGCGAAAGCGGCGGGCAGCCACGCCAAGTCGTCAGCATCGCCGGGCAACTGGACGATATCGCGGCCGCGGTCGGTTGCGCGCGCCGCCTCGACCACGTCGACGCCAATCGCGTCGTGCTGTGGGGAACGTCGCTCGGCGGTGGGCACGTGGTTACGTCGGCGGCCCGCGATCCCGCCGTCGCGGCGGTGATCGCTCAGATTCCGTTCAACGGATTCCCCAAGAAGGTCGAGGGTCGCTCGACGGTGTCGACCGTGCGGCTGCTCGGGGTCATGGCCGGTGACTGGCTGCGGGGGATGTTCGGCCTGGCGCCGCACTACATACCCGCGGTGGGAGCCCATGGCGAGCTCGCGGTGATGGCAAGCGCGGACGCCCAGCGTGCCATCGCCGGCTTGACGAGTCCGACCTGGCGTAACGAGGTGGCGCCCCGTGGGCTGATCGAGATGATGCGTTACCGCCCGGGAGATTTCGCGAAGCGGGTGGCGTGCCCGCTGTTGGTCTGCATCGGAACCGCGGACGCCGAGACGACGCCCGAGATGGCGGGCGCACTCGCCGAGGCGGCTCCGTACGGCGAACTGCTCGAATACCCCGTCGCGCACTTCGACTTCTACACCCCGGAAGTCCGGGAGCGGGTGGTCGCCGACCAACTCGCCTTCCTGCGGCGCGTGGT